>SBBU01000352.1 GCA_005239585.1 Planctomycetaceae bacterium | reverse complement strand
TTTCTATACTGGGCTGTGCAGGTGAGACTTTGCCAAGCAGCATTTTTCTGGTGTTTTCGTCGACATCCTGCAGTTTGCCAAGGCGGCGTGCTTCCAAACAGCTGGAACAAATTCGTCCCGGTTTCATACAACAAACCACCCGGCCAAAAGGTTTGGAGCGAACTGCTTTTTCCGAAAGAATATCCATTCAGTCACTATGAGATGAGTTTTCTCCTCCCCTATTTTCTTAAAGAGGGCAGGGGAAAACTTTCTGTCTACTTCACCCGTGCTTACAACCCGGCTTGGACAAATCCAGATGGCTTTAGCTGGATAGAGATGCTCTCTGATGAATCTCAGATCCAACTACATTGTGCGCTTACGCCGGTCTGGAACGAGACTGCCCAGTTTGCAGATTTTGTCCTTCCCATGGGGTTGGGACCTGAAAGACATGACAGCATGAGTTTCGAGTCGCATTCCGGGAGGTGGATAAGCTTTCGCCAGCCTGTCTTGAAGGTTGCTCGCGAGAAACTGGGCGAAAAATTCAATAGGACTTTTGAAGCGAACCCGGGCGAGGTGTGGGAGGAGGCAGAGTTCTGGATCGAGCTTTCGCTTAAGATTGATCCCGATGGTTCATTAGGGATTCGCAAGTACTTTGAATCTCCCTACCGGCAGGGAGACAAGATGACTGTTGAGGATTACTATCGCTGGATCTTTGAGAATTCTGTGCCGGGACTCCCTGAGGAGGCAAAAAAAGCGGGGCTAGGTCCATTTGAGTATATGAGAAAATTTGGCGCATATGAGGTTGTCAAAAATCAATATGAACTTCATGAGAAAAACGTCTCGACTGAGGGTACAGCTATAGATCAAAATTGCGTAATAATGAAGAATGGTTCAGCTGTTGGCGTGATGATCGATGGCCAACCAAAGGTTGGATTTCCTACCCCTTCAAGGAAGCTTGAGTTTTACTCTCGTACACTGGTCGAGTGGGGATGGAAAGAGAATTCCATTCCGGGATATATCAAGAGCCATGTTCATCACAGCAACATTGATTCATCAAAGCATGAGTTCACGCTTCTTCCTACGTTTCGTCTGCCAACACAGATTCATACCAGATCCGGTAATTCAAAGTGGCTCTATGAATTGTCGAACAGCAATCCTCTCTGGATGCACCCTAGAGACATGAAGCGGCTCGCATTGAAAGATGGCAATCTTGTCCGGGTTGTGACTGAGATGGGATATTTTGTCAATCGCGTTTGGATGACGGAAGGAATCATGCCGGGAGTCGTTGGCTGTTCGCACCATTTCGGCCGATGGAGGATCCATGAGACAAGCGGCAGTCGCTGGAGCGCCTCGCTTGTCAAGATAGAAAAGAAAGAGGGCAGGTGGTTTCTGCGGCAGACAGAATCAGTGCAGGGTTTTGAAAGTGCCGACCCGGATTCGAAACGCATCATGCGCCAAGAGAACGGCGTCCATCAAAATCTAACATTTGCATCCCATCCAGATCCATTAAGTGGGATGCACTGCTGGCACCAAAAGGTTAGGGTAGAGAAGGCGCACTCTGGAGATAAATACGGGGATGTTATGGCAGATACCGCCAAATCATTAGAGGTCTATAGAGAATGGCTAAAATTGACCAAGGTCCCACCGGGCAAGCTAAGGAGACCACTCTGGCTCGGCCGCCCGTTTCGTCCAGATTTGGCCGCATTCCAGATTATCTGAGGCTTGGCGGATGGATGCCACCAGCCTCAAGTTTGAAAACTGACATCCTGACAGTATAAACACTATTGTATTTTTATCATGATATAATAAACTATATATTATGACTGTCATTTATAAAAGGAGACAGAGACTCTTAAAAAGAGGGGGTGAAACTTGCTTCCTATGGGGGGCAAGGCAGACAGGAAAGAGCACGTTGTTAAGGGAACTCTTTCCTGATTCGCCGTGGTACGATCTACTTTTGTCAGATAAGCTCCTGCGCCTGAATATCAAGCCATCAACCCTAAGGGAGGAGCTTCTTGCAAATCCTCCAGGCGGGCCTGTCATAATAGATGAAATCCAAAAGATCCCAGCCCTGTTAGATGAGGTACAATGGTTAATTGTAAACAAGCAGATGCAGTTTGTTCTCTGCGGATCGAGCGCAAGGAAGCTCAAACGCAGTGGGGGCAATTTGCTTGGAGGGCGTGCCCTACGTTATGAGTTGTTTCCCCTGATCTATGAGGAAGTTCCAGATTTTGATCTCATCAGGGCACTAAATAATGGGCTTGTACCACGGCACTATCTGTCAAATAATCCAAGACAGCTTTTGGAGTCGTATGTCGCAGATTATTTAAGACAAGAAATTGCTCAGGAGGCCATTACCAGAAACATTCCTGGTTTCAGCAGATTTCTCGAGAGCGCGGTCTTTAGCAACGGTGAAATAATTAATTATCAAAATATAGCAAGAGAATGTGGAGTCAGTGCGCCTACTGTCAAGGAATATTTTCAGATTCTTGTCGATACTCTTGTCGCTCGTTTCATCCCCTCATATCGGAGGCGTCCGAAACGACGTGTCATTACCGCCCCTAAATTCTTTCTCTTTGATGTTGGACTGGCTAATTTTCTTTTAAAAAGAGGCAGGATAGAACCACGCAGTGAATCGTTCGGAAAGGCATTCGAGCATTTTATACTGCAAGAGCTGGTGGCACACAGTCACTATTCAGGGCTTTCTTATGACATCTCTTACTGGCGTACAGCGAGCCAGCTTGAGATTGATTTCATACTCGGTGAGCATGAGGTGGCATTGCAAGTAAAAGGGGTAGAATACGTCCTTGACCATCATTTGAGGGGATTGGTTGCGTTTGACGAGGAATATCGTACAAAGCATTCAATTATTGTCTCTATGGATCCAAAACCAAGACAGGTTGGGCGAATCACAATCATGCCGTGGAAGATTTTTCTAAATAGATTATGGGGTGATGAAATTCTCTAAGCCAATTACATCGGCTCGGCCGTTCATTTAGACCAGATCCCTCTGCACAGTGGACAAGCAAGGGCCATTCTTGTAGAATCAGCCACATGAAAAAATTAATAATTTCCATTTGTGCCCTGGTCATCTGGTGTACTTGTTTCCAAGGCTGCGGTCAAAAAGAGAAAAAGAGGATCACAATTGGTTTTTCTCAGATTGGCGAATCGAGTTCATGGCGAACCGCCGAGACAAATTCAATCAGATCGGAGGCCAAGAATCGCAATATTGAACTATTGGTGTCAGATTCTCAGGGCAAGCAGGAGAATCAGATTGCTGCGCTCGATGATTTTATTTCTAAAAAAGTAGATGTTATTCTCTTGGCCCCTGAGGT
Source organism: Planctomycetaceae bacterium (assembly GCA_005239585.1). Next base: position 12,760 of record SBBU01000352.1, on the reverse strand, counting down.
TAAAAGCGGCTGGGAGACGGTACTTCGCAGGGTCAAAGCGGCAAATATCCCTCTTGTCCTCGTGGATCGGGGTATAAATGGGCCCGAAGAACTTTACACCACGATCATTACAGCAGACTTTGTTCATGAAGGGCGTGTTGCTGCTGAATGGCTTGCTAACAAGATGAATAAAAAAGGAAACGTCATTCAGCTTGAGGGTACTCCTGATTCTGATCCTGCCAAGGACCGTAAGAAAGGTTTTGTAGAAGGCCTGAGCAAATTTCCTGAGATAAAGATAACAGGGTCTCAAACTGCGATGTTTAATCGCGCAGATGGAAAAAAGGTTACGGAGAGTTTTATCAAGTCCCTCGGCAAGGGAAATATACAGGCTGTCTATGCCCACAACGATGATATGGCCCTTGGAGCAATTCAGGCATTGGAAGAGGCAGGTATCAAGCCAAGCAAGGATGTAATCGTGATATCCATTGACGGAATTCGTGATGCCTTTACGGCTATTGTGGATGGCAAGCTAAGTGCGACTGTCGAGTGTACACCCCTCTACGGCCCAAAGACATTCGAGGTTGTGGATAAGATCTTAAAAGGTGAATCTGTTCAAAAGCGATACGTGAACGAGACGCGTCTCTTCGATCAATCCAATGCGGCGAAGGAGATCGGCAACAGGCAATATTAAAAAGTTCAAGTCCAGATTAGAAACCAAGAGTTGATTCCTCTTCAAACAAGTGCTAAATACTGAATAAATCAAATGTCAGAAGAAATATTGCAAATGGTGGGGATCAGCAAAACATTTCCGGGCGTCAAAGCCCTTGATAATGTCAATTTCTCGATAACCAAAGGAGAGATTCACGCGTTGATGGGGGAAAACGGGGCAGGCAAGTCGACTCTGGTAAAAGTCCTTACGGGTGTTCATAGGCGTGATTCAGGTGAAAATTTTTTTAATGGCAAGCCTTGCTATCCAAAATCACCCGGCAATGCACAGACCTTGGGAATCAGCACAATTTATCAGGAGGAAAATCTTGTACCATTTCTCTCTGTTGCTGAAAACATATTCTTGGGTCGTCAACCCCGCAAGTTTGGATTTATTGACTGGAAGAGAATATATAAACGCTCTGAAGAGATTCTAAGGACTTTTGATCTGGCTATTGATGTTAAAAGACCTATATCCTCATATTCGATTGCAATCCAACAGCTCGTGAGCATAGCACGTGCTGTCAACATCGAGTCAAAGCTTATCATAATGGATGAGCCCACATCTAGTTTGGATGAGCATGAGGTAAAAAAATTATTTGAAGTGATTCGCCAGCTAAAAACCAAGGGTGTAGGCGTACTTTTTATTACCCACTTTCTGGATCAGGTCTATGAAATTAGTGATCGTATCACAGTGCTTCGAAACGGCAGGCTTGTAGGTGTATTTGAGACGAAGTTACTCCCTAAGATAGAGCTTATCGGACACATGTTGGGTAAGAGGCCTGAATCTGTGTTGGAGATTAAAAAGGAAGAGGAGAGGCAGGTTAGGGGGGATCCATTTATTCAGGTTCGGGGATTAGGTCAAAGAGAGACTATACAGCCTTTTGATCTAGATATAAAAAATGGTGAGGTACTGGGACTTGCAGGACTCCTCGGATCGGGTAGGACAGAGCTTGCCCGATTATTATTTGGCATAGATCGCGCAAGCATGGGACAGATCACCGTAGACAAGCAACATGTGGTGATAAAATCTCCTGCCAAGGCAATCTCTCTTGGACTTGGTTTTTGTCCTGAGGATCGCAAGGTTGATGGGATCTTTCCTAATCTCTCAGTTCGTGAGAATATAATTCTTGTTGTTCAAAAAAAGTTGAGAAAACTAGGCTATTTATCGCGCAAGAAACAGGTGGAGATAGCTGACAAGTTTATAAGACTGCTTGGGATAGTTGCGACTGGGACAGAACAGAGGGTCAGGACATTGAGCGGGGGTAATCAACAGAAGGTGATTCTTGCCCGGTGGCTTGCTGCCCAACCGAGGTTTTTGATCTTAGATGAGCCAACGCGCGGCATCGATATAGGCGCAAAGGCAGAAGTAGAACAGATTATCGACTCGCTCTCACGAGAAGGGATGGCAATCCTTTTTATTTCATCTGAGCTAGAGGAGGTTGTAAGGCAAAGTCACAGAGTTGCAGTATTGAGAGATCGCGCCAAGGTTGCAGAGCTGGAAGGAGATCAGATAGACGAACAGGTTATCATGCGGACAATTGCAGGCAGGGATGCATGATAAAAATGGTTCAGGGTTTCTACAAATCTAGAAACTTTTGGCTCGTCATAGTGCTCTTTGCTTTGATCCTCTTTAATGTTCTTTTCACGAAAGGCTTTGGGAATATAGAAATCAAACAGGGACGCTTGTATGGGTCGATAATTGATATCTTTTACCATGGTTCACTGGTGATGATTCTTGCAGTTGGGATGACGCTTGTCATAGCGAGTGGCTGCATTGATCTCTCTGTAGGTGCTGTGATGGCTATTACAGGCGCCTTTGCGGCAGTTTTGATAACACAAACAGGGTTGCCTATTTCGCTTGTTCTTGGTTTGTCATTGATTGTTGCCACCACCGCTGGTCTTTGGAATGGATTTCTTGTCGGTTATCTTAAAATCCAGCCTTTTGTTGCCACGCTTATCCTGATGATAGGCGGTCGTGGAGTTGCTCAGTTGCTTACTGATGGCAAGACGATCAATTTCCATGATTCGACCCTTGAGTTCATTGGGAGGGGAAATTTGCTCGGAATTCCTATCTCAATTGTGGTTGCGTTAATTATTGCCAGTGTCACGTACTTTATCATCAGGACAACAGTTGCAGGTTTGTATGTGGAAGCAGTTGGTGATAACGAAAGGGCAAGCAGACTGTCAGGAGTTAATCCGGCCCTTGTCAAACTGCTCGCCTTTGCCTTCTTAGGCCTTTGTGCCGGGTTAGCCGGCATTTTATATACTTCAAACTTGATGTACGCCGAGAGTTTTCAGTGTGGTTTGTACAAGGAGTTGGATGCAATACTGGCGGTTGTGATTGGCGGGACATTGCTAAGCGGTGGGCGTGCCAATCTTGTTGGATCAGTTATAGGGGCCCTAATTATGGAGACTCTGACGATTATGCTTCTTATGCGCGGGGTGGTTTTTGAGCACACTCTGGTCGTCAAGGCTGGGGCGGTAATTATCGTTTGCCTGATTCAATCATCCAGGTTTCATGAAATTCTATCAAGGATGTTTGTAAAGAGATCTGTAACTTAGTTATGATTCCGAGTAAATACATCCCTATTTTTTCGACGCTGGCTGTCTGTGTCATTCTCTATTTAGCAGGGGCAATTCTTTATCCGGAATTTCTTTCGGCTCAGGTCGTTGCCAATTTTTTTATCGGCAATTCTGTTCTGGGGATTGTTGCGATCGGCATGACATTTGTAATTTTGTCTGGCGGGATAGATTTGTCAGTGGGGTCTGTCATGGCATTGAGCAGCGTCATTGTTGCAGTTTTAATCAGGGAGTATAATTTCCCAGTCCCGCTGGCTATCCTGGCATCGCTTGCTGCCGGTTCTCTCTTTGGGTGTTTAATGGGTACTTGCGTTATAACCTTCGGAATAGCGCCATTTATAGTGACACTTGCCGGGATGTATTTAGCCCGTGGTTTGACCTTTCTCATACGTATGGAATCAGTTCCGATTGAGAACCCTCTCCACTTGCAGATATCAGGATGGAGCTTTCAGCCTGTAGCAGGTCTTACTATCCCAATCACGGTTATTGTTTTCATGTTTGTGATGATAGTAGCCGTGCTTGTCTCAATTTATACAAAATTTGGGCGTAACGTATATGCGGTTGGCGGCAATGAAGATGCGGCTCTTCTAATGGGTCTGCCTATTGGCAGGACAAAGGTTCTTGTCTACACGATCAGCGGTTTTTGTTCTGCCCTTGCAGGTGTTGTTTTTACGTTCTATGCGTCAAATGGAAATCCAAGCGCTGGATTGGGCACAGAGCTCGATGCAATTGCCGTTGTGGTTATTGGAGGGACGCTTTTGAGCGGAGGTGTGGGGTATGTTTTTGGCACCCTAGTGGGTGTCGCAATTTTTGGAATTATAAGGACAGGCCTTAATTTTCAAGAGGGTATAAGCTCTTGGTGGCTGAAGATAATAATAGGAATCCTCCTTCTTTTCTTCATCTTGCTTCAGAAATTTCTGGCTAGGGGATCAGAAACCAAGCATTAGATGCCTACTTTTTCAGATAAATTTATTCTACCTTCCACTCGAGGATACCGCTGGAAAAGTCTTTTTGGAGCTTGACCTCCATCTTTAGCTTTAAAGTCTCTACCGGGTCAAACGTGACTCGGTTGAACTGATTCACCTTTGTCCCATATTCTGAGGTGCCTTGAACCTCTTTCCAATCCTTGCCATCGTGGTAGAAAAGCTTCCAAGATTCCGGGACGCGACAGCCTCCCTTGCCCAAGTCACTGTACCAATAGATCTCGCAGGCTGAGATTTTTTTGGTCTTGTCATATTCATAGGTTACCCATTCTGTGGTCCCTTTGTGATTCCACCAAGTGAATCGACAAATGGTCCAGTCCATCGAATTATTAGGAAGTATTCCGTCGCTCAAGGCCTCAATGTCATCATGTGTGTGTGAGGCATTGTGCTGGATTGCCGGACGCGATGGCCATTCATTGGCATGTGGGCCTGTACCAATTACAGGAAAGGAGGTAATCCTTAATCTTGTACAGCCCATAGGTATCAGTGTTATCTCTTCCTCTGGTTCATCCGATTTGACCGGGCTCTTTTGCAGTTTGCCCACAGTGTTATTTACCAATTGCCATTTAGGTATCTTCTTTCCCTTGGCCTTTATTTCGATTGGCGCTGCATCTATCGCGAATGGTTGGTCTGCAACCTTTCCTTTCTTCAAAACCGTGAATGATTTCTCGATATCTTTTTCAAGGACTAGGCCATAGTTCCATGGTGTCTTTGAAAAGACTTCATAAGCAGGCCACTCGTCTGTCCCTCCGTTTCTTTCCCACCTCTCTTCGATTTTTAATGAATACCATAGCGGGCCTCGCTTAATAGAGGCGCTATTGCCTTGCTTTTTCCAGATGTAAGTTCTTGTCTCCATAGGAAATTCTAATCGCAACACATCTTTTGACTTCCATTCCCTGTTGATCACTACAAACTCTCTTCGCTTATATATATTGTAGACTTGCTCCCCATTTAATGTGACCTTTTCATAATTACACCATCTGGGAATTCTGAATGCAAGTGGGAATGTGACGGGCTTTGGAGTCTCTATTTTGAACTCTATGGTCTCGCCGAATGGATAATTTGTCTCTTCAGTTATTTTCACTTCAGCGCCATCCGCAACTTTTGCAGTAACTTGGCATGGTGCGTACATGACTGCGGCCAGACCGTTGCCTTGGGTTGCGCACCAAAGATGTTCTGCAAAGTAGGGCCAGCCCTGACCTGCGTTGTGTTGACAGCACCGATAGTCCCACGGATCAAAAGGGAGCATCCTTATTTTATTTTGAAAGGCGTGTTGAGCGCTTTTATCGCACTGGACCAAATTTGGCGCAGTCAAATAGTGAAGGCCCTTTAGATCGGCAGTCATGCTTGAAGGGAGTGAGTTAAAGGCGACCTCTTCACAGCGATCAGCATAGGTTGCTTTGCCTGTGATCTTGAGCAGAGATTCGAAACTGTACATGAACTCAACCATGGAACATGTCTCTGCTGCATAACAAGGGTCGATGCAGCCGCGGCGGTAGTTTTCGTCAGCGGCAAACATCCCGCCGGCGCACTGACCATATTCATCCATCACAGACTTATAAATCCTCTCTACTGCATCCAGATGTTTAGGGTCTTTGGAAAATTGATAATAGACGCCGGGGTGCCTGAATCCCTGACATATGTTTACTCCATGAGGTGTGGGCGGTTGATCTTTCCAGTTGGTCCAGTCGGCAGAGGTTTCGAAGATGGTCTTTGATAATTCAAGCAGGCTGGCATCGCCGGTTCTATTGTATAGCCAGTAAAAGCTCTCGATGTTATCTGCTGCGCGGAGCCATTGCCATATTCCGATCCAGTTGTTCTTCGAGTCGAAGAGTTTTTCTCTTGGTATCGAGGCCTGCCATTTAAAGTATTTTGCCATAAAGGGGATTATTCTTTGATCGCCGGTGGCCTCGTAATATGACTGAAGTGTGAAAAGGACAAGCATATTGGGCCAAAAGTCATTATTCTTTTTGTTCTCCATTGGTCCAAAGTAACCATCCTCTTTTTGCGTCTTCATTATGGCCTCGATCCAGTCTCGTGTCTCGGCCATGATTCGTTCATCCTTTAGGACAAACCCAAGGTTGCAGAAGCCCTTTAGCCAATATGGTAATTCTTCCCAGCCCTTTGCTGTGCCGGTATACCACCCGCTATCTTTCTTGCAGAATTTGCTTAGCTCCGGCAATCTGCCGGTGAATCCATCTGCCATTAGCTTCAATTGAGTATGTAACCATCCCTTGGGGGTTATGCTTCCTATCGGGAGCTTTATTAACGGACTAGGTATGAGAGGATCGCGGTTGGAGACATAATGTTTATTGCCTCCAGTTGCAGGGAGTTCGCTGTAAATCATCATCTCAGAGATTTCTTCATTAGACTTTGGCCTAGTGTTGCATCCCGGATGGACAATGATTGCGATAAGCAGAAGAAAAGATAATCTTTTTATCATACGTTAACTCCATAAAACAGAGCGTATAGTATCTCTAGCTTATGTGCTTGTCAACAGGAAAGGGATGAGATCCGATATAGAGGGCCCATTTTGATTGTCAAAAATTTCGGGAAACGTTTCCCGAAATTTTTCCGCAGTCTGGCAACATGCATATAATTCATCGCTGTTCAATTGTTCTGCGGATATGTTACTCAGGGCTGGCTTGAAATGCGAGGATCTCTCTGGTGTTGCGCACAATCCGGGGATCATTAAGAACATCACCTTTACTGGTTAGTTTGTTATTCTCTGTGGACAAGAGTAGATGTTCATTTTGTTTCCGCGTACAAGTCCTGCAAGAGTCATGTTGAATTCTCTGGCGAATTGTACTGCCAGACTTGAGGGGGCCGATATTGCCAAAACAATTGGGATCGAGGCCATGGCGGCCTTTTGCATGATCTCAAAACTTGTCCTGCCTGAAACCATCATTACATGATGGTTAAGAGGCGTCATTTGTTTGAGCACTGTTTCACCAATCGCCTTGTCAACTGCGTTGTGTCTCCCTACATCCTCTTTGATAGTTACAAGTCTTCCATTGCTGTCAAAGATAGCCGTTGCGTGCAGGCCTCCGGTTTTCTTAAAGACTTGCTGCGAAATGCGTAATTTGTCTGGGAGAGATAGTATTAGTTTTCGTGGGACGGTTGTAGTGGAATTAACTTTCTTTGTACAAGTTTTGATATTTTCTATTGCCGCCTTGCCACAAATCCCACAGGAGGAAGTTGCATAGAAATTTCTCTTTAGCTTGGATAGATTGACTTGACGCTTCAATCGCACATCCACAATGTTTTGCATGTTGACATCCTGAGTGTTGGGGCAATAGGAGATGGATTTGATCTCGTTTTCTCCCTTGATGATGCCTTCAGTAAAAAGAAAGCCGGCTGCAAGGCAAAAGTCATCTCCGGGCGTCCTCATCGTTACAGCCACAGGCTTGCCTGAGACCCTTATTTCAAGCGGTTCCTCTACGGCCAGTCTATCTGAAACTTTAATTCTGTTATTCGAACTTAATTTGAGGATCTCGGTTGTTCGAACTGCCAGCTTTTTCATCTTAATTTGGTGGGCGTGAGAGGACTTGAACCTCTATAGGTGTTACCCCACTAGGTTCTGAGCCTAGCGCGTCTGCCAATTCCGCCACACGCCCATTAAATACTTTTGAGAATGATATTTTATTTAGATTACGTTCGCAAGAGGGGTAGGTTACGAAACCCCAAAGAGTGCGTTGGCTTTGTTGTAGGAATCAATGTCGCCAATGTCGAGCCATTGGCCTTTTATGGTCCAGGCGTAGAGCGGGTAGTTCTGGAATAACCAGCCTATGTAGTAACCCGGGGCGTCTTTGTTGTGTCCTTCAGCAAGATATTTGGAGACTAGGGGTACATGTTCCTTTGCAATGTAATATAGGCATATAGAGATCAAAGTTGATTTTGGGGAAGGGGGTTTCTCTTCAAAATCGAGTACTTGGTTGTCGGAACCTAACTTGACTGCGCCGTAGAGGGAGGCAAGCTTTTTATTTTTGACATCTTTGACTGCGATTGCCAGCCTATGTTTTTTGCCGAATTTAAGAAAATCTGTAATGTCGAACATCAGAAGATTATCACCTGCTACCACGATCATGTCCTCATTTATTTTTGCATTCTTTACCACGTATTCTATATCGCCTATTGCGCCCAGCCTATCGTCGTTGTCCATCGTATTGTCGTCGAATATCTCTACTTTTTCTCGATGCTCGTAATCTCGATGCCAGTAGTAAAAGTGCTGGATAAATCTATGGTTGGTAACAACGTATACCTTGTTCATTTCATCCATATGAATGATCTTATCGAGGATACGTTCGATCATTGGTACATTGCCGACTGGAAGCAGCGACTTGGGTTTCTCCCTCGTTAGGGGATAAAGCCTAGTGGCATAACCGGCACATAAAAGTATGCATTTCATACGGTACTAGAATCATTAGAAAATTATTTTAAAATCCGTTGCAAAATCGCCCCCTTTGTTTTTTGGTTTTTCCCAGTTAATTTGTACATCTGTCACAGAGGCGTTTGGAGGTCCATTTTTGCAAAATTCAATCACTTTTTCTACAATTTCTTTGTTTCCTTCTAACATTGTTTCTACTCGTCCGTCCGCTAGGTTTCTGACCCACCCCCGAAGGCCATAACTCTTTGCAAGTGATGCTACATGGGATCTAAAATAGACCCCTTGTACTTTGCCGCTTATGAAAATGTGTGCACGGCAGATCTCTGCCATAATGATTCTCACAGAGTTATTGCCTATCTGTGAAAGGAAGGCTTTTTTCCTCAATGTCATCTTCGGTGAATTGTTGCTTAAACTCTTTAGGTTTCTCAACAACTCTGGCAGGAGGGGTCTGGATGGGTTCATAAGGGACTTGTCTGAAACCTGAAGGGATTTCAAATTCGCATTGATCAATTGTTTTCCTTTCAAGGCGTGTAACCTCTTCCTTGGACTCCACCCGCTGATCAAAGAGGGTATACCTTATAGTTCCTTTCAGAGGAAAACCATTGATTTTTTTTATGGAAGCATACATTGCTGGTTTAAATCCGCCTATTGAGTATATCCCTTGAAAATATATCTCGTGTTCTGGAATTGATTCATCAAAGTAGGCGCTCATGTAGAAAATGTCTTTATTGATAATCAGGTTTTTTTCGGTGCAAGTACGCTCAATTATGTGCTGATTTTTACCTGTGTTCTTTACCTCTGCATTGATTCCCTCTTTAAATTCGCCATAGCCCATTAGTATGACCTCTAGTTCCTTTTCATCTGAAGAACCTTTCACTCGGGCTTTAATGGCTTTGACTGACTCGATATGTTCCTTTTGCCACTTGGCTATTTCATCGAAGGTTAGCTCAGAATATTTCTGATCGAGTATGTCAAATAGCCAGCATAATTTCTTGTCAGGTCTTATCACGATAGATTGTTTGAAGGTTGTATCGATTATCTTTACCATTTGTCCCTTGATCAAGACCTGTTCATTTCTGTGTATTTCTCTTACTTTATTTACGCTGTCTCTAAATGTCTGCCTGGCTTTGCGTTCGATAACAAGATCATCTTTACCTGCTGCAGATAGGATGAGCATGGGGGTGCAGGTGATTATAAATAGGTTGGTAAAGACTAGGTGTCGGAAAATAGCAGGATGTTTTCTCTTACGGCTCACTTTTATCATTATAGAAAGATTACGGGATTTTTTCAATTAACCAGGTATCCCCCTCTTTTTTCTCTATTCTTATCTTTGATTCTTCTTTGCCTCCCAGCCTGCAAATCAGCATTTTCGGGTCTTTTTTAACGATCTCCAGCCCGCCAGTTTCCATGATTTTAACGTCTCCCTTTTCATCGTCTATCTTGCCCTCAAAGTCTAGATAGATCTTGCGATGATCCCTGATTCTGATACATTCCTGGCCATAAATAGTCGGGCTCTTCATTGAGAAGGTAATCAATCCACCTTCGTCCTCAAGAAATAGGTCGTAATGATCCTCTTTGTTTGAGCAACCAGTGTGATGGCTGAAGGTGAATTTTAGCGGCATTATCAATCCTGATTACAGTAAATTCCGACCTTTTTAAATTATATAAATTGGCGCCTAGGATGGAAAGGTATTGTTTGAAACGGCACTTGCAAGCTATAATTTCTTCTGTTACCATACTCCACCATGCTAAAGAACGTATGTACGGCAAAGATTGCGAATGCCAGTGTGACACATTTGCTGGTTGATTACGAGGGGTCGCTTGGTATTTCAAGCGAGATAGTAAGAGAAGCTGCGATCACGCCCGGGGAGATGGTCCTTGTTGTAAACACAGCAAATAGCAATAGGTTTGAAACATACATAATTGAAGAAAAGGAGAGGGGCAGGATAGCACTTTATGGGGGTGCAGCCAAGTTAGCAAAAATTGGCGATAAGCTGATAATTATGTCATTTGCCTCGTTAAACGGTGATGAGCTTAGGTCTTTCAAAGGCCCAAAGGTAGTAAAACTGACCGAGTCGAATAACTTCTAATGCCGTATTTCGTAAATTCGTCCCGCACATACGAAAGTCAAAGTCAAGACAATAGTTCCCCTGTTCCTTCAAAATCTCTTTTGACTTTGAAAGGTCGCACAATTTCATCATCACAACTTCTTTCGTATGTGCGGGACGAATGCCCTCTCGGCGCCGTTTTGTTGAGGGGGATGGCATCTTTCACAGGGTTGAGAAAAATGGCGCCGCGAGGGCGTTCCTTGTGACAATGTTGCACATTTTCACAAGGGACTTTCGAAATACGGCACTGGTCGATTGCCCATCTGGATGAAGGATAAAAGGCAGGGATTTAGTCTAATCGAACACACCGCAGATATAGGGATTCGTGTGAAATCTCCTACACTCAAGGGTTTATTCAAGACTTCAGCGATAGCGCTTATTAAATGTGCAGTTAAGGTTAGGAAAATGGAATATAAAATAAATGAGGAGATAACTCTTTCGGCTACAAGCCTTGATGAACTCTTCAAGATGTGGCTTTCAAGGCTTTTATTCTTATTTTCGAGTGAAGGAAAGATATTTACAAAAATCAAGATCAATAATATGTCTGATACTAAACTCTCTGCAGTCCTTACAGGTGATTTGTTTGATCAAACAAGACACAGGCTTAATACGGATCTAAAGGCGATAACACACCATAAGCTTTCTGTAAAGAAGACAAGACAAGGTTTTGAAGCGACATTTATAATAGATGTTTAGCTTGATTTCTTCCCAATAAGATAGGCGCAGCAGTTATCTCCTCTCATTATGTGTTTTACCCTCTTGACATCTGTCCCCAGTACAGATCTGAAAAGATTGAGTTCAAACTCGCATGCCTGAGGAAACCCTCGTGCGATTAGAGAGATAGGGCAGTGGTATTCGATAAGCTTTGTTGCACCGGTAGACTCGCACATGTAACCCTCTTCATCACGTTTCTTGGCAAGTTCGGCCACCTTACCTTGAAAACTTTTACCAGCAAGCCTTTCTTCATAATATTTTTTCAATATCCTCTGTCTGTGTTGGAATAGCGATGTGATTTGCTCAGGTTCAAGACCGGCAAGCAGCTCAACTGCAACCTGCCCAGATGTCTCTGGAAAATATGAGGCAGCCTCTTTGCCGAGTCTATAGTATAAGGTTGGTCTCCCACGCCTTGTATGGCGAGAGTTGAATTCAACAACACCTTCGTTTTCTAGTCTCGATAGATGACCTCTAACCCCCATCGGCGTAATGCCTATGAGTTTTGATAATTCCTTCACAGTGAGCTCACCGTGATGCTTAAGAAGCGTTACAATCTGCCTTCTTGTTATATATTCCCTCACAGATCCCATAGTACAATTTTTTATTGACGATATCAACTTTAGATATTTTATATACTAAACACTTGATTTAATATGTATAATATTTATAATTAATCATGTGATTTTCAGGTCTATTTTAAGAGGTGAAATATGGAGAATCTAAGGCTGGGAGCTGAGACACGAACAGTAATAGATCGCATTGATCACGCTCATATTGGTGTTGCCGATATCAACCGCAGCATCGAATTTTATCGCAATGTTTTTGGGTTTGAAGTTCGATATGATGGAGGCGAACCTATAGGCAGATGTGTTCACATTGGAACTGACAATTTTTACATTGCAATGACGGAGAAGCCAGGCATTGCAAGATCAGTAGCAAACGATGCTCCTTTGACAGCAGTGATTTATCATTTAGGGTTCGCTACTCGGGATCTTGATGGTTTCAAGGAAAGATTAAAGAGGCTGGGTATTCAGATCGACGATACCTACTACCGTAAAGAAGGGGAGTCTATATATATATCGGATCCTGATGGCCACGAAATAGAGGTGGTTGCCTACCGAACGGACTATGTGTATCGAGGGTAGACTAGGTGTAACTGTTAAAAGATCTGTGCTCGAGGTGGCTAGAGCACCCCTGTGAAGTTAGCATCTTTAATTTACAAATACTGGTTTCAGGTCAATGAATCCCTCCAGTCCTACTGTTTTCTGTTCATGTCTTAGCCATGCTCCTACCTCAAGGTA
>SBBU01000080.1 GCA_005239585.1 Planctomycetaceae bacterium | reverse complement strand
CCTTTTCAAATGCCCTTATAGTCCCTTCCATATAAACCGAATCGGGGATTATGTTGTAACGTGTGCCGCCGGTGATCTTTCCAATTGTGACTACAGCGGGCTTGACTGGTGAAATTCTCCTCGACACGATGGTCTGCAGACTAGAAATAAAATTCGCGCTAACAACAACAGGATCTATTGTCTTATGCGGGGCAGCTCCATGTCCGCCTCGGCCCGTTATAATTACTTGGAATTTGTCAGCTCCTGCGTAGATCGGCCCCGATCTCACGCCAAGTTGCCCTACTCTCAGCTCATCCCAAAGGTGAAGTGCAAATGCCATGTCAACATGCGGATCCTCTAAAAGACCCTCTTTCATCATAGGAATCGCCCCGCCCGGACCCTCTTCAGCCGGCTGAAACATAAGTTTGACTGTGCCGTTAAATCTGTCTCTCATCCTTGAAAGCGCCAAACTAGTAGTAAGCAACGTCGCGGTATGGCCATCATGACCGCACGCGTGCATAAATCCATTACGCCTAGACTTATAGGGGACATTATTCTCTTCCTGCACAGGAAGCGCGTCCATATCTGCACGGAAAAGAATTGTTTTACCTCGCCCTTTACCCTCGATAATCCCGACAATTCCTGTCTTGGCCATCTTGCGAAATTTGATTCCCCCTTTCTTTAAGATCTTTGCTACAAGTGCAGATGTTCTTTTCTCCTGAAATCCCGGTTCAGGGTGCATGTGAATCTCTCTCCTGACCTTCACCATATCTGGCCAGACAGATTTTACTTCACGGCTAATATTCATAATGGCTTAGAGCATATTCAAATAAAACTATATTTCAATCTTTTTGGGAACTTGGTCTGTTTAAATATTAGATGGAGACAATTTAGTCAAGTTACAAGCCCATCTGTCCGAGTTGTTCATCATCCAATCCCAGATAATGACCAACCTCATGGACAACTGTTTCACATATTAGCTTGATCATCTCTGCCCTGTTTGATGCTAACTCTTCAATTGGCTCCTTGAACAAAGTAATACGATCTGGCATTACATCGCGCGAATATGGTCTCATAGGGAGAGGTACGCCTTCATAAAGCCCAAGCAACGCTTCGCCGCGTTCCTCCATGCCCATTATTTGGGATTTATTTGGGCGATCCTGAACTGCTATCGCAACGCCATCCGTTTCAAGCTTGGTCTGAATTGGTCGAGGTAAACTGGCAACTGCCTCTTCAACTATTTTCTCGAATTCCGTAGATTGTATTCTCATGTATGTCTTCTCATATTAAACATTTTTATCGGATATTTGGTACTGCCATTCAGTATAATATCTGCAACCATCCTGGCGCAAACTATTGCAAGATTGAGCTCGCATCCCTGATAACCTGCACACGCCAAGATATTAACAGACCCCGGTATTGGCCCAACGTTTGGCAGCTCATCACACGAGAAACCAATAATTCTATCAGGCTCTCTTTTAGCAGAAGGATAAACCGAACTTACAAACTCAGATGAATTCTTGCCAGAGCTTATGATTCCATTACCGACACAGATCATTCTCATGCCATTCATGATTAACGGCTGAGACGTCTTGTTATTGCGAAACATTTGCTGACGTACGGGGAAAACAACTTCAGTAAAGAAATTGTGCAGAATACGAGATGCAGAATCAACTGCTAAAACTACTGCATCACACGTTATATCCCCCTGATCAGTAACAAGTTTCAAACCACCAGCAGTATCATTAATCCGTTTTACATTCACAGATTCGAAAATTTTATCCTGATATCTCAACTTGATCCCCTTGAAAAACGCCGAGCAGTTTAAATAAAGTGCATCTTTAAAATAATAACACAGCAAATCATCAGATATCTTTTCCCTCAATTCCCGCGGAAGGTCGCTTCTTTTTGAACTTATCGACAGTTCATCTTTCATCAAGACCACAGACTCGGCCAGCACCTTGTTTTCACCAGATGATGAAGCACACACAAAAAGACCAGACCTAACGCATTCAACACCCAGTTTTTTTGTCATCTTCTCTATTAATTTTTTGTTTTCAACCGTTAATTTCCACAATGTCTTTGCGCGATCCGCTCCAAATACCTTTTTTGCAGTGCTATAGTGGTAATTTGTCCCTACCCATACAAGACCGGTATTTCTGCCGCTTGAGCCAGAGCCCAATTGTTCCTTTTCGACAAGGACTACATTTACCCCAGACTCGGCCAAAAAACCAAGTATGGAAGAGCCAGTGATACCTCCCCCTATAATAACAACGTCAGACTTGGACAAAGGAGGCCTCATGTTGGTATTTTACCAAGGCCATCAACCAAATCTAAAGGATTGAAAAAGGGAAATGAAATGGTAGATTATAGAGCCATAAGTTTTTTTGTGGGTAGAAATTGAAAGTAGCAATAGCTCAGATCAACACGACGGTTGGAGACATAAAAGGGAACGCAGATAAAATCACCAGTTTCTGCTCCAAGGCACGAGAATTAGGTGCAGAACTGATTGTTTTCCCCGAGATGTCCCTCACCGGTTATCCGCTAAAGGAAATAATTGAATCAAGCAGATTTGTGGATCTTGTGATAGCACAGTTAAATGATCTAGTCGGCCAATTGACTGACGTTCAATGCATCATTGGCTTTGTGGATGCAAATCCTCTGGATGAAGGCAAGCGATTTTATAACGCAGCCGCAGTAATTCAAAATGGAGCGCTCTCTTATGTAAGCTACAAATGCACTGTACCGAAATATGATTTCTATGACCAAACTGACTACTTTGAACCTGCAGGCGGTCCTACCATAATCAAATGCTCAGATAAAAAAGTCGCTATAACCATAAATGAAGATATCATACCAGAGAGATTCTGGCCAGCAAGATGGGGAGCCAAAAGAGACATACTTTCTGAAATCACCCGAAAAAAGCCTGATCTCATAGTAAACCTCTGCGCATCTCCCTATTCAATAGGAAACGAAAAGAACAGGATAGCAATGATAAAGGAGCAGTCATTAAAATATGGAGTCCCTATTGTTGTTTCAAACATGGTCGGAGCGCAGGATGAACTTGTGTTCGACGGGTCTAGCTTCTGCACAGATGCTAAAGGTGAAATCATTGCTAGGGCCTCTTCATTCAAAGAAGATGTTGTTTACATTGATCTTGACTATGGAGCAGGCGATGTACACGAAGAAGAAAAATCAGAACAAGAGATGATCTATAAAGCGCTAGTACTCGGTACCAAGGACTATGCACTCAAGTGTGGCCTTAAAAAGGCGCTGGTAGGACTTGACGGTGGTGTAGATTCTGCCCTTACACTATGTGTAGCAAAAGATGCTCTAGGCGCAGAAAACATAACCGCATTGGTTATACGATTCTCATCAACTCCTGAGAGCCAAATCCAGGATGGACTCAAACTTGCACAAAATCTTGGCGTTCAGGCAACTACAATAAATGGCCAACCTATCCATGAAAGTTATGTCTCCGCTCTCGGTTCAGTCCTTTCGAATACAAAGATAAGTACAGAAGACATGATGTCTTCTCTGCTCCTTGCAGCATCATCCGACAAAAAATATCTGATTCTGTCGAGCAAAAACAAAAAGTCCTTATCACAAGGCAAAACTCTGGAGCCTTTTTGCGATCTGGGAGTAATGTCAGATCTGCCAAGCTCGACTGTTTACAATATTGCTCAGGCTATGAACAGCCAATCTCAAGCAATCCCGGAATCTATACTTAATCAAGGAAGTAAGGAAGATCGATTAAATGCCGATCAAAACGACACACACGCAATCAAGCAAAGACAAATAGGACTACGGATCTCAACCAGCGTATTTACAAGTGAAAAAGAGAATCCAATAGCACAATCTCCCAGTACAACTTGAAGGCTCTTGTCATATACAAAATCTCTCTGTTCGAAAGGCTTAGGGCAGCCAAAGAGCTTGAGAGGTTGCAGAAAGATGTCAGGCAACGCTTCTTCGCTAGTGACCTTGAAAACAGACAATCGATACATCATGTGTTTTACGAACTTGTAAGACACAAGGTGGAGTTCGACCTGATAAGCCGGGATTCCCCCACACCTAAAAAGAAATATGATCTGAATGTCATAGTGGGCGGAGATGGTACACTTTTTTCAGTTGCACATTATACTAACACGCCTTGCCTTTTAGTAAACTCAGACCCAAAAAGCAGTTTAGGAATATTTTCATCATGCAACAGACTTGACTTTGCTGAGAAACTAGAATCAATTCTCAACAATAAGATTCAAAAGACAAAGATTAATCGAATCAATATATGGATCGGGAGAGAAAAGCTCAATGAACTTGTTGTAAACGACATACTCTTTGCGCACACAGACCCAGCCTCTATGACCAGGTATTTTTTAACAGTCGATGGTAAAACTGAGTACCAAGAAAGCTCAGGTATTTGGGTATGTACTGCTGCTGGTTCATCCGCTGCAGTTTACTCTTCTGGCGGTAAATTAATGCCTATAAAATCAACAAAGATGCAGTTCACAGTACGCGAACCCTATACATTTAGATCAAAATTTAAAATGATAAAAGGCTTTGCATCAAAAAGAATCATCATTAGACCAGTCGGCATCAATTGCTCCTGTTGGATAGATGGCTCCCGCACAACATACAAGGTAAGCCCAGGCCAACAGCTCACACTTGAGACCCCAGGACCGCCAATAACAATTCTTGGATATAATGAAAGATCTCGGATAAAATTGCACAGGTGAAGCTTCTCTACAGCAAGCTGTGGGACTTGATTCGAAACAGAGGTGCTTGCCCGCAGAGCAGGCGGGGAATCCCGCCGAAGCCTTTTCTCATAATGTAGAGAATTCAGAGCCTGTTTACATCATGAATCCTAATTCCAAGGAATGTGTCTTTCTGGCGAAGGCGGGGTAATCTGGCGGGTCACGGGATTTTAGAATAGACACAGTCATGGGTTTATACCACAGCAATGTGCCATTGGTGTTCTAGCATCTCATAAGCATCTTGCGGTGGATCATCAAGCATTCGTTCCAATATAGCTATTGCAAGCTGTAATACGCTTAGATATGACTATCACTTGGTTTCTTGCGTCTGGGCAGAAAAGATCGTGTATCTACCTTATCCATCTGATTTGTCCCTTCCTCTATCAGAACTAAATATGCAAGTTGCACCACTAGAAGCATCTTCTCGAATATCTCCTCTGATACTATCTGATGCTGATCCATGTGGAAACCGTTTCTGTTGTTCTTGAGATCCCTGAACATCTCCTCTATCCAGAATCGCTTTTCATAAAGACTAAGGGCAATTTCTGTAGGTTGTAGATCTGTAAGGATGTACCATGTATCATCCTCTGGATCATTGGCTTGACCCTCTTTCAACCTGCGTATTGCTATGTGTGCCTTGAACTGGTGTTCCTTGGTTATAAGCACATCTTTGAGGATTCGCTTTTCTGCTGGTTCAAGCTTTAGTGCCTCTAAAGGGCACCATGAGCCATCTACCAATACCATACGATCCCTGGGAGAACGGATCGCAAAATGGGTACCATAGCCTGTAATCTCCCTTAAAAGCTCTACCTTTGCAAAGCCACGATCTGCTAATATTACTACCCTGCTATACAATGAGGGATCTATCCAACCGAAAAAGTCCCTTAAAATCTCAACCTCTAATAGTGTCTGTGATGTTTCCAACAACTCTTTACGTATTACTTTGGTAAACAAGGGTAAAGCTCTACCTTTGTAGGCCAAAGCCAGGTGCAATCCCATAAAAGATCCCTAGTCTGTCCAATCCATAATAACGGGTATTAGATTATCTGGGGAGAGATGGGCAAGTTTTATTAAAAGGCCTGCGCTGATAGGGCCATAGACCTGTTCTACGGCAAATACGCTATAGCGCAGAAACTCTCTGACCCTGCGATATAGTGATTCATATGGCTTCCATGAAAAGATACCTCTTGCCAGTGCCCCCACGCAGGCTCGCTTAACATGACACATTGCAATTACTAATAACGTTAGGCTCTTTAATGGAGTGCTATGAAAGTCGACAAGTGATCTTGTTAGCTGGTATACTACCCTAAGTGCAAATTTCTTGAACATTTCCCCCTCCTCATAAAACTCTATTGGGGAGGGGGAACACCTCTATCCCTCTGAATTGCTTTAGCCCCCTCCCACTATGTAGTACTTTACCCAACCCCTATGCTATATGCAAAACCCCGTACCTGTCAGGCGGGGTAATCCTTTGCCAGACGCAGAATGATTGACAGCGAGCAATAAAGATGCTACAAAATGCGGAGAAATTTTTACGGAGGTCACCATGCCTAGTAAGATAACCTTATCTATTATCAAGGCTGATATCGGGGGTTTCGTGGGTCATACCGCAATTCATCCGGACCTGGAAGAAACCGCCAGAAAAGCATTATCTCGTGCAAAGGAAAAAAAATTACTGATAGATTTTCACGTAACACACTGCGGTGATGATCTACAATTAATCATGACACACAAAAAGGGGACCGATTGTGCTGATATTCACCAACTCTCGTGGAACACATTCCTTGAATGCACCGAGGTCGCTAAAAAACTAAAACTTTATGGAGCCGGTCAGGACTTACTTGTGGATGCATTTAGCGGCAATATCAAAGGCATGGGACCAGGTGTTGCAGAAATGGAAATTGAAGAGAGGAGATCTGAACCTATTCTTGTATTCATGGCCGATAAATGCTCTCCGGGTGCATGGAACCTCCCCTTGTTCAGGATGTTTGCAGATCCATTCTGCACCCCGGGACTCGTCATAGATCCTAATATGCACAAGGGATTTAGCTTTGAAGTCTTGGACACTATGGAGAATAAATCAATAATCCTTAACTGTCCTGAAGAAACCTATGATCTTCTCATGTTCCTCGGCGCACATGGCCGCTATATGGTACTAAGGGTATTCAGAAAATCAGACAATGAGATTGCGGCATCTGCATCTACTCAGAAGCTTAGTCTTATCGCTGGTCAGTATGTTGGTAAAGATGACCCCGTGATGGCTGTAAGAACGCAGGCAGGATTCCCATCAGTGGGCGAAGTCCTTGAACCATTTGCGTTCCCGCACATTGTTTCTGGATGGATGCGTGGTTCTCATAACGGACCTCTGGTACCAGTGCCATTCCGACATGCAACCCCTTCCAGACTAGATGGTCCACCAAGAGTTATCTGCGCAGGCTTTCAACTTGCCGAGGGCAAGCTCATAGGCCCTCGTGACATGTTTGAAGACACAATATGGGATTACACAAGACAACAAGCAGCCACTGTAGCCGAGTATTTCAGGAGACACGGCCCATTTGAACCCCACAGGCTCGGTTTGGAAGAGATGGAATATACCACAATGCCGGGAATAATGGCCAAGCTCGCCAAGCGTTTTAAAAATGCAAAAAAGGCAGAGAAGGTTGCAACTGTTGAAAAAGGAGATATGGACTAAGTAATTGTTAAATTATGTGTGCTCGAGCTTATAAAATGAAGATTTACGCTCGAGAAATGGATTTTAAAACTTTTCCCACACATTTTTGAACAATTACTG
>SBBU01000265.1 GCA_005239585.1 Planctomycetaceae bacterium | reverse complement strand
TGCAATCATGTTAGGTATTGTAGTTGCATACATGATTCTGGCATCACAGTTCAACAGTTTTGTCCACCCGATGCACGTCCTGCTTGCAATGCCATTCAGTCTCTCTGGCGCATTTTTGGGGATGTACATTGCCGGCGTGAGCCTTAATATGTTCAGCATGATCGGCATCGTCCTCTTGATGGGAATCGTGAAAAAGAACTCGATCCTTCTTGTCGAGTTCACAAATCAAGTCAGGGCAACTGGAACACCCGTGCGTGAGGCCTTGCTTACAGCATGTCCAATCCGCCTGCGGCCAATCCTGATGACCTCGATCTCCACACTTGTGGCAGCACTCCCTCCTGCGCTCGCACTAGGTCCGGGCTCAGAGACAAGAATCCCAATGGCAATCGTTGTCATCGGCGGTATGCTGGTCTCAACGGTAATGACGCTCTTCGTCGTCCCCTGCGCCTATGCAATCCTGCCCGGCAGGGTCCAAGTGGCCGAGGAAAAATCTACAGCTTAAAACTACTCCCACTTGTACAGCAACATGAATGCCGCTAAAAATCAAACAGGTTGAACTATATGTGTGCTGACAGGCTCAGAAAAATTTTGGGAAACGCATTTCCCAAAATTTTGGAAAAGCGCTTTTCCAAAATTTCGAAAACGCGTTTTCGAAATTTTTGACGATCAAAATGGGCTCTCTATCGTATCTCATCCCTCGATAATCTGAAAAGCTTGGAAAAATCGGACTAATCCCATATAACGGGGAATTCAAATATAGCCCCGTTGTTGTAATACTTGGTACAGCCCCAATTAAAGCCACCCCAGATTACTAGCTTGTCTCCCCAGATTTTGCCAGTGTTACCTGCCCTTGGTTCGAGGGGCGCCTCTTTTAGATTTTTCCAGCTCTTTCCTTTGAGATCAAATATAACGCCATCGTTGCAAGACCTGCCAGCAGCACTCTCTCCCCCCAGATTATTAGCTTATCATTCCAAATCAAGCCTGTGTGAATGCCCCTTCTTTCTGTGGGTGCATCTTGAATCTTTTCCCAGCTTTTTTCCTTGAGATTAAGTATGGCTCCGTCTTTATAAAACTTGCCATCATGGCCGCCCCAAATTATCAGCTTATCTTCCCATATCCTGTCGTTGTGAACATACCCTCCCTTAACAGGCGCCTCTTGTATCTTTTCCCAGCTCCTTTCCTTGAGATTAAATATAGCTCCATCGGTGTTATCCTTTATGAGGCCAAAACTAACGCCACCCCAGATTAATAACTTTTCGTTCCAGATCATGCCAGTATGATAGCTTCTATTTTCAATGGGTGCATCCTTTAACTTTTCCCAGCTCTTTTCCTTGAGATCGAACATAGCTCCGTCGTTGTAAAATCCCTTTCCTCCCCTGCCACCCCAAATTATTAGCTTGTCTCCACAAACTACGCCGGTGTGAACGGACCTACTTTCAATGGGCGCCTCTTTCATCTTTTCCCAGCTCTTCTCCTTGAAATCAAATATAGCTCCGTCGTTGCAATACCCGCGATCAGCTCTGCCGCCCCAGATTACTAGCTTATCTTGCCAAAGGACGGCGGTATGCAATCTCCTTCCTTTAATGGGCGCCTCTTTCATCTTTTCCCAGCTCTTCTCCTTGAGATCAAGTATAGCGCCATCGTTGCAAGAACCGCCGTCACCCTTCCCACCCCATATTATTAGTTTATCTTCCCAGAGTATTCCAGTGTGATCGCTCCTTTTTTTAATAGACACATCTTTCAGTTTTTCCCAGCTCTTCTCCTCAAGATCAAGTATAGCGCCGTCGTTGTACAACTTTGCCCTAGTCTCGCCACCCCAGATTATTATCTTATCTTTCCAGCGTATGCCAGTGTGATGCGCCCTTCCTTCAATGGGTGCATCTTTTAACTTCTCCCATCTACCTTGTGTCAGAACCTCAATAACAACCCCAACTCCTGCCTTTACCTCCTTGTCTCCTGTCTTCTGCAATGTATCTTTTAGTTCCTTCACAAACGCCTTTATCTCTTTTCCAGCCTTTACATCTTCTCTTACAAGCTCTATTATACTCTTCTGCGCTTTATCACAGTTGGGAATCATTATCACCGAGCTTTTTTATGAGCTCCTTGAGTTCTTCGAGTTTCTCCTGTTGGCAAAAAATATTTCGAACATTTTGTTCCTGATAAAGAATGGGTAAAACAAGAGCGCTAAATAAGAATGCCCTATGATACATCAATACTCCACCTTCTATTACTTACCATTGTTAAAATTCCTACCGGGAAATCAAGAGTCTATCTAATAATTTATCAAGAGTACCATATAAACGATACATGGCCTTGATTTGATCAACCCAGGCTGTATATTCTACATTAATGAAAACCACATTGCGATTCTTACTTGCTTTCATTCTTTGCTCATGCAGTCACCTCTCCAATGAGATAACACAAAGTGAAAAGGAAATCAGAATTGAAAAGATCTGTTGTTTTACGGCAGAGGGAGAAAGATACGCACTTGTCGCACCAAATGCCTATATTGGGACGAGGAATAAAAAGGGGCTGGAACACATTGCAGTAATCTACACAAATCAGCATGGGTTGGTAGGTTACGGTGTAGGCAATCCTCAGCAACCCAAACCATGCAAGACCCTGATCGGGATGAATCCATTTGATCTCTTTGAAATCAAAGAGGGCGTCATAGTAGGCATCGCCGAAAAACATAAAGACCTTGCATACCAATTGCGCGGACTAGATGTAGCAATCCTCGACATCATCGGAAAAGTTCTGAAAAAGCCCATTGCAAAGTTGTGGGGAGACCTAAAGCGCGATTCGGTTGATGGATATGACTCGACCCTATACTTCGAGGACCTCGTTGAGGGAAAGGACCTCAATGACTATCCATTCGAGGCAAAGGATAAGATGCAAAGGCTTGCCAAAAAGGCAGAATGGGTTGTCAAGAAACAAGGATTCAATGTATTAAAAGTAAAAGTTGGAAGACCCGGACGCATGCAGGGCGATCATGCCGGCGTACTGTCAGATATCGAGGCGGTTCTGACTATAAGAAAAGCTGTCGGACCGAAGGTACGCATTTTCGTCGATGGAAACAACGGCTACAAAGGCCATCCCGAGTGGGTTATGGAATTTGTCCAGAAAACTCAAGAGGCAGAGGTCTTTGCGCTTGAAGAGATGCTCCCTGAAGAAGTAAGTGTCTATACAAAGCTGAAAGAGCAGTTGAAAGCAGAGAAAATTTCAATCACTATCGCCGAGGGGGAATCGGTGTGGAATTATTCAGAAGAATGGGTGAATTCCTACCTAAAGACAGGTCTTGTTGATATAGCCCAACCAGATATGAAGGTCTTCGGTATACTGTGGCTGCGAAAATGGGCAGAAGAGGCAGAAAAATATGGCGCAAAACTTGTCTGCCATAACTTTGGAACCAAGGTAGGTGTCTATGGGGCAATACATGTCGCCCTATCCGTGCCGAACAGCGACCTTGTAGAGGCAGATGACATTGAATTTCCAGATGTAGAACCTGTTGGATTTCAGTTTAAAGATGGTAAATTCAGCCTCACGGGAGAACCGGGTTTCGGCATACGCATATCAGAGAAAAAACTGAAAAAACTCTGGACAGTTCAATGAGACAAATCTGCGCCCTGCTTTTCTTGTTCACACTACTCAATGGCTGCCATTCAGATTATGTTCATTCAATAAATTTCTGGGGGACAGAAAAGGACGATCACTATACACAGTGGGCAACCTACATAAGGAAATGGAGCAAGACAGATCCTCTTAATGATGGATCCGCCGCTCAACTTGAACCAAAATCACCTCAGATCGTAGCAAAACCAGCCGACCTGAAAATAACATACCTAGTCGGTCAGGAGGGAATAGCAAGGGGAGGAAGCATCGCAATTGGCCCTTACTTTATCTGGTCCATCGCCCGCGGCGTCGGGAGATTCAGCATCAATGAAAAAGAACCTGGATTCGTCACAGCAACATGCTCAAACCCGGGGGTTGAATTGTCACTCAATCCGGTTGTGCACAACTTTGGGACAGGTTTTCTGGTTATCGGGGTCAATCGCGCCTCTCTTAAAAAAGGTGATACAATAAAACTCGATGTGAAACGCTTTCAGGTCCCCTCTCATAACTTTCGAAACGTCGAGTTTGTTGTTGCAGTTGATACACGCGGGAATCGTGAATACAGAAGACTCGAAAGAATGAAACTCCCCCTCAAATCAGAGGCACCATTTCGGTTGTATGTCCGTACGTGGTTGAACGCGGCTGTTGGGGAACCATTTCCAGTTACGATCACCTGTCTTGATGAGTTTAATAACATCGCACACGATTATCGTGGGACAGTGAAAATACCCAGTCCGAAGGGATGTAAGAACCTCCCGGAAAGTTATACATTCACAGAAAAAGATAACGGCAACCATGTCTTTGAAAGAGTTTCAATCGAATCAAAGGGAGTCTTGACGTTTCGAGTCGAAGATGAGTCGAGAAAATGGTCATTTGAAAGCAATCCAATCAGTATAGGATGGCTTCCACAAGGCTATCATATCTACATGGGTGACATCCATTGCCACACTGTATTTTCAGATGGAATCGGTTATCCCAGCGACGCATACACATGGGGTCGCAATGTTGAAAACCTTGCCTTTGCTGCTGTCTCGGATCATTCAGAAGACCGTTTTGTGATCCCATGGACTAGTGATAAAATCAAGACATACATGGAAGCCGTTCATGGCTTTCACGAGGATAAACGCTTCTGTACATTCTACGCCTATGAATGGACTTCGAACAAGCCCGGGCATCATAATGTTTATCATGAACACCCTCATGGACCAATCTATTCAAAAGACGTAGAGGAGACATCACATCTGGACCAGCTCCTTGAAAAACTAGCCAAGCAAAAAAATTCTGTGATTGCAATCCCCCACCACCCAAAAGTAGAAGCAAACTGGACATTCTCTGGTTATAGAAAGTATCCGCATCTTGTGCCGCTAATTGAAATCTGCTCCAACTGGGGTTCTTCCGAAGACAGACGCATTCGCAAGACAGGTGACACAGTTCAGGAGGCGCTCGCGGCAGGGCTCAAGATGGGGTTGATGGGGAGTACAGATGATCATACAGGTCGCGCAGGATATGGAAAGGGTCTTTGCGGGCTCTTCGCAAAGGATCTTACACGCTCTTCAATCTTCGACGCTTTTCATAACAGACGGACTTTCGCTACCAGCGGTGTCCCCATCATACTAGTCGCTGAGGCAAATGGTCAATTGATGGGGAGTATTTTCAAGACAAATGACAAACCCTCTTTTTCAGTGCAAGTCATCGGCACCGCCCCACTGAGGACAGTCGAGATCCTGCGAAATAATCAGGTCATTCATGCGTGGAATGGCAAAGATGGGAGCAACCCTCGCATATATCTTCGCTGGGGCTGGGAAGGTCACACGTTTGAGGGGCAATACGGTCTTTGGAAAGGAAAAGCAAGCCTTTCAGAGGGCCGTTTTGTCGAGGTCCGTGCAATAGGTTTCGATCCGGTTAAGTTCATGTCTCAAGCAGGCGACAAACCAATTCAACAACCAAATCAAAAGACCTTTGAATGGGAAAACAACACAGATCTTGCCGATGTCGATACCATCACCGCTACTATTGAAGCGCCTCCAGATGCAACTCTTATAATTCAACTGGGGAAAGAGGTGATACCATACCAAATCTCCGACATTCCAACACTCACCACAAAAATTAGCACAGAGACAATAAATGGGATACCGTCAAAATGGCTGGAGATAAGCAGGCGCGAACCCCTAGGCACCAGAGAGGCAAAGCTCGAGTGGACAGATCCAAAACCACTGCAAGGCGAGTCATTCTACTACATTCGCCTAATACAGGAAGATGACGAGATGGCCTGGTCTAGTCCGTTCTGGATCACCTATACTACAAAAGATTAACCCCACACCGTCCCCACTTGTTGCAGCCCCAAATGCACAGGGATGGAGGGATGGTGCGTGCTCACGTGTCAGCAGTTTTTTACGGGGTGTAGATGGCAATAGCTCCCAAAAATCGAAGGAATTGTTTTGAAGAGAGGGCAGAGGCAACAAGAGTTCAG
>SBBU01000070.1 GCA_005239585.1 Planctomycetaceae bacterium | reverse complement strand
TGTGCTCTCCTGCTTGCTCTGTGGCCTCCTTCAATGAGTGTATGTAAGTTGCATAATCACAATAAGTTACGGCACAAAAAAGTGTTGACAAGCGAGGTCGATTATCTTGAGAGAAAAATCTAAAATCTTGTAGCAAAACTCCGACTAGGATCACTAACTTATGGAAGAAAAAAAGAAACATTCAAGCAGCATGAAAGATGCAAACTTGGTTACAGCTAGCCTCAGTGGTGAAAAGGAGGCCTTTGGCGAGCTTGTGCTACGACATCAGAGGGCAGTTATAGGGTATTTGGTGAGTATAGTGAAAGACATGGAACTTGCTGAGGAATTGACACAGGAGACATTTTTCAGGGCCTACAAGTCTTTGGATGACTGTAGGAATCCAGAAAAGTTCAGGACATGGCTTGTTGGGATTGCCCATAACTGCGCGCGTGAGTATTTTCGAAAGAAGCAGGTGGCGCTCGAGGTTTTACCTGTGCTTGAAGATGTTGCTGCCCCTGCTGAGGCACTTGAGGAGAATGAAAAGAGGTCTGCACTGCAAGCCGCGCTTCGCTCTATTTCGCCTGAGTTGCGAAGATTGATTGAAATGAAGTACCTTCAGGGAATGTCTTGTGCAGAGATTGCAAGGAAATTAGACAGGCCGTTGGGTACAGTTACTGGTCAGCTTTCACGCGTCTACGATGAACTTTGGGACAAACTTGCCAGATGGTGGGAGTGAAATGATGAGCTGTAATGACTGTCAGGGGCAGATCAAGCTATACTTTGGGGGAGATCTCGATCTGACTAGGAAAGTTCAGTTGGAAGATCATCTCAATACTTGTGCTTCGTGTAGTAAGAGTGCTAAAAAGCTTCACTCATTTATGGAATGGCTCGGGGGTAATCTCCCTGATGTCGTTAGGGCGAAAAAGGTCATGGATCGCATCAGTGGAACAGGAAAGGGCAGGCGAAGGGCCATGTTCCTCTTTGCACTCTCTGCATCTGCGGCAGTTATTCTTGTTCTAGGCGCGATAATTCTCTTCCAGCCTTTGCGGCAGCACCCTGAAAAACCTGTTGTGAGGATAATTGAAGGGGATGTGCAAGTTTTCGAAAACCGCTTCATGACAAATCAAGACCAAAATGGGACTATACAACTTGATAACAGTACAGTGATGCTTGAGCCGAAAACGGAGCTGATAATTCAAGAAAAACGAATAATTAATATGACAAACGGCTCTGCAGTTTTTGAAGTTGATAGGCAAAAAGAGCGCTTTCAGGTCAAAACACCTGTCGCGGAGATTGTCGTTTTAGGTACTAAATTTAAGGTCTCTTTAGATAAAAAAGGAGGAGATGATATGAGATCAATAACAATAATAGTTCTCGCTGGGTTGGTGCAGGTCGCAAATTTGCAGGGTAGCCTTACTGCCGTTGAAGGCGATGTAGTAAAAGTTAAAGAGGGTGAAAAACCCTTCAAGCAGCAAGTGGATAAAATCGCATGCAAATCCTGCCTCGAAAAGTGGGGAACACTCAAGGCATTCGGTCAAGTCACCCATTCTGGTGAACAAGCGATCAAACATATTGCTGAGTATCATTATAGCTGTGTCTCGTGTTCTATGAGCGCAATAGCTACAGATGGTCATAAGGAGCCTTTGGCAAAATATTGTCTCTCCTGTGCCAAAAAAGAGGGGGCATGCCCGATCTGCGGAGATAAGTTAGAGCAGAAAATCGGCGATCAGGATAAGAAATGGATCAAGGAGGGTCTCTGCACCGGGAAGGACTGCTGCAAAGGACATATAAAAGATAGGAGAGCACACGCTACATGTGAACGCTGTAATAAAGAAGATGTCTATGCCGATTTTTGTCATTCTCCATGTCAGGCCTGTGCCAAAGAGCTGGGAATCTGCTACCACTGCCAGAGAAAAGTTAAAACGAGAGAGGAAATTGAAGACGAAAAACTAAGAGAAGCGATTCTTAAACACATAGACTCAGTAAGCCCAAAACCACCTGTTGTCAAGGCTAAAAATGAACTTCCGACCAAGTGTCCAACGTGCGACAAGGATTTCAAACATATAGTGTTAGGAGAATTCAAGGGAGATAAACGTACAGGAGTAAAACATGCACTAGTCTGCTTATCAGAGAAAATTTACTGGGTGCATACGAGGGATAAAGATCCGACAGGCTCTGCCCAAATGATACCATCGCAATTCGGTCCTTTACCACTTCCAAAGATAGGTGATCAAGATTCAGGAGGCGTCAATGAGAAATTGAGAAAGGCAATCCTGGCTGTTGTAGAAAAACAATTCAAGGATGCTGACAGTACATGCGATGGGTCTGACAAGGAGTTAATCGAACTGGCCAAGCCTGTCCTGGAGAAAATAGACAAGGCAGCAGGTGTGGAAAAGGCATCAAAAGATCCTCTGATAAAATTCTTCAGTGTAGTTAGAGCTAAAGAGGAGAGCGAGAAGAAAGGCATGGCAATGTCTAGCGTTATTCTGTTGCAACAGGTATTTGGCGGAGTTCATGGATCAAAGCACGCTCATGGATCTAGTGTTAATAAGGTTACTTTGCAGGAAAAGTCGGCCGAGACCACGTTGCATGTCGGACATATCATTTACAAAATCACACTTGAATTTGATGAAAAAGGAGTCTTGCAGAAAATCAATATCAAGGACACGGGTATGAGGTGTAGGTAACCATTTGAAGTTGCTTTTACGGTATACTTGGGGGGGATTGCTGGAATGTACGGTCTGTTAAAGGATTGACTCTGACCAAATCTTGGTTCCAATAAGTTTGAAAAGCTGAGCTCTTTAGGTATCATACACAAAATGGCTGAAGGATTTGCAGGAAGAAGAAGATATAAGAGAAGGAAGAGGAAAAAAGGCAAGTAGCGGCATAGTGCCGATCATTCTTGCTGCGGGGGAGTCAAGGCGCTTCGGGAGCCCCAAATCACTTGTTAAATTTGGCAAAAAATATCTTATTTCTCGGACAATTGAAAACTGTGCCAAGGCAGGCTTGAGTCCAATCGTAGTCCTTGGCAGCAAGGCTGATATTATCTCAAGAAAGGCCAGCCTTTCATCGTACATAGTTAACAAAGATTGGAGAAAAGGTCAGCTAAGCTCCCTTTTATGCGGTTTGAAGATGCTTCCAAAGGATGCACGGGCCTTTCTTATTTATCCCGTCGATTATCCGCTTGTGACATACAAAGAGATTAGAAAACTAATTAGTGTCAGCAAATACTATCGCAAATACAAGATAGTAAGAGCAAGCTACAAGGGGCAGGCTGGTCACCCGGTTCTGATTGACGCGTCTCTTAAACGTGAGTTCATTCGTTTAGGGCCCTTGGATACAGCAAGAGATGTACTGGGTAAGGACCCAAAAAGGGCCAAGTTTGTAAATATGAACTCGGATTCATGCATTCGTAACATGAATACTAGGAAAGATTATTTTTCAATTCTCAGGCAGTACTTCAAAGCCTAAAGGCGGCTGGAAATAAGTTCTTTAGCGTTGTTTTTTTTATCGACTTGTTGCTTAAAATGAAGATTTTTAGGTCACTGCTGAATTCAGACATAAACTGCCTACAGGCACCGCATGGGGTGAAGCCCTTTGATGAATAGATTGCGATTGCCTTGAATCTTCTAAAGCCGCACGAGATGGCATGGGATATAGCAACTCGTTCAGCGCAGATGGTAAGACCATACGATTGATTTTCGACGTTTGTTCCCTTGAAGATCCTGCCCTTGGCATCCATCAGGGCGCAGCCGACTTTGATCCTCGAGTATGGGCTGTAAGAGTCCTTGCTTGCCCTCTTTGCCTCTTCTATTAGTTCTTTGTAATCCTGCATATAAGCTCCTTTGAAAAACGAAAACGTTTTCGTTTTTCGATTTCCCTACTGGCTCTGCATATCCTTCCCTAAAAAATTCGAATACGTCTTCGAAATTTTTGTTATCTGTTCGTGATCCTCAATATCACTTTTTCAATCAACTTGGCTATTTTATCGTGCGCCTTGTTTGCGGCCTTGAGAACCTCGTCATGACTCGATTTTTCTCCGGCCCTGTTAGTGATAAGACTAAATGCAAGAACCTTCATCCCAAGTCTTTTTGCAGCAATAGCCTCGGGCACGGTGGACATTCCTACTGCATCAGCCCCGCTTATTTCAAGCATCTTGACCTCTGCCTTTGTTTCATATGAAGGACCTCTGACGCCCGCGTAGACGCCTTCACAATCAAAGAGATTTCTTGTCTCTTTACGCAGGTCTGCATCATAGCAATCATGCAATGAGAGGAAATCTGGGCCTTTCAGGGGTGTTTCAAGCATTAGATTGATGTGATCTTTTATCAGCATAATATTCCCAGGATTTACTCTCTTTGAAACAGCGCCCGCAGCGTTTGTAAGCACCTGGATTTTTGCCCCCAGTGAAAAGGCTGTTTTAACAGGGTCAATGACCTTTTCAACAGGGAACCCTTCGTAAAGGTGTCTTCGTTTTGTAATGATAAGTATCCCGGTCTTGCCTTGTTTCTTGAAGAGCATGTTTTTGCCCACAGGCTCTCCACAAATAATGTCTGCTTGACCGGAGCCTAGGATTATGCAGAGATTGATCTTGCCTTTGAGTTTGGAAAGCATTCAAACTACTGGTTAATGTTTTTATCGGGGAGCTCAAATTGGAAGCAAGTATGTGTGATATCAAATTTGTGATCAAGTGTGTGATTTATGTTGTGTGTAAGCTTGGATGTCTCGCTTATTGGCACATCTTTATCGAGTTCGATATGCGCAGTGAGCGCATACATTCCTGAAGTTATAACCCACACATGGACGTCGTGAACATTTTTTACCCCGCTGGTGCTTTTTATAACGCTTTCAACATCGCTTACCTTCATGTTCTTCGGGGCAGATTCAAGGAGTATAATTACAGAGTCTTTGATGATCTTGACTGCCCAGTAGAGCGTAAGAGCGGCGATTCCGATTGCAATTACTGTATCTGCTACATAGGACTTGGTAAGAACCACAATAATGCCTCCTGTGATGACTCCAACGGAGGAAATCGCATCTACCACCATGTGCAGGAATGCACTCTTGACATTAAGATCCTTCTGAGATGGTCTCATTAAAATCCATGCAGAGGCAATATTGACCAATAGACCTATGACAGCAACAATCAGCATCGGGACTTCCTGTATGATTACAGGTTCTGTGAATCTTTTATTTGCCTCTAGGACAATGAATACAACGATAGGTATAAGTGAAATTCCATTGAAGAGTGCTGCGATAACCTCCACTCGCCAGTATTTGTATGTTTTTTCTGGAGGGGCCTTCATCATAGCGATGTATATTGCCACCAGACTAATTCCTGTTGCGATAAAGTGGGTGAGCATGTGGAAGGCATCTGATAAGAGGGCGAGGCTCTTTGTCATATAGCCCGCTATGCCCTCTGCAATCATCATAGTTCCTGTCAGGATGACAACTAACAGCAACCCTTTTTTTTCAATCTGTCTTGTGCCGTGATGATCTTCTATTTGCTTTGGGGCATGAACAGGTTCAGACATTACTTTACCTTTTGTGACGCAAGTGCACTCGAGATGTTATTCAAACCCTCGATAAGAATTGGACTATCAACACCGAATGAAATCCTGATAAATCCTTTTTTCCAGAAGAAATTACCCGGCACTACTAGTGTGCTATAGTGATCTCTTAACAAGTTAGATAATCTCATGTCATCAACACCCGGCGGCAGTTTTACGAAACATATTGTCCCACCTTTGGGCCTTACCCACTGTAGTCCATTTTGTGGTATCCAATTGTCTATTATCTCGATATTTTTTTGGATTAGCTCTCTTGAGCTTTCTAATATCCGATTGCGATTGACAAGGGCAAATTGGGCTATCGATTCAGTAGGGGCAGGCAGATCACCATAGATATAATCCTTGCATATGACACGAACTCTTTCGGTTACTTTGCTTAAAGTGGATGCGACCCATCCGATGCGAAGCCCGTCAAGTCCATATACCTTTAGGCTATTGATGCTTATCATGTTGTCACCACAAAGGACAGCAGGTTTTAATCCGCTTGTTAGTGCGTTGTCTAGGTAGACTTCAACAGAGACTACATAGGCCTTGTAGTCGTGTGCAATCTGGCCGATGGCTACTAATTTATCTACGTTTGTCTCCTGACCTGATGGATTGTGGAGATTCGTGATTACAATTGCCTTTGTGTTTCTGCCAATTTTCTGCTCTAGTTCTTCAAGATCAATCTGGAACCCTTTCTCGAAATCTCGTTCAAGGACTTTGATTGTTGCCCCGAGGCGGTGTGGAATGCGGTAGAGAGACTCAAAATTTGGTGCCTCTAGAAGAATTTCATCACCCTTTTCCAGGATTGAGGAGAATAATGCAAATACTGACATTGTAGCGCCGCTTGTGATTTCTACACAAGTAGGATCAATGCCGTACTGGCCAGCGATTACTTCTTCTATTTTTAGGTCAGGCGAGCGAGAAAAACGAAGCTCGGAGAGTGGAAAAGATAGTTCTTCTTTAGAAACTGGGCGTAATGAGCTTCTAGCGAGATCAAACTTGACTTTGCCCATGTAATCACGGGCCCAATTAAGATAAGCAATTCGCCTAAAAATAATTGTAGTCTCTGCCACGCCCAGAATTATAGCTTTTAAAAGGGTATCTTCAAGGTGCAGAATTGCGTGTCTCCTGAAATAATGAATTAGAATAGAGAAAGAGGCAAAAAACTGTGATATAGAAATCTTATTGAATTACTGCATTTGGACCATGTTTAGAGGCTCACGTGTCAGCAGTTTTTTACGGGGTGTAGATGGCA
>SBBU01000344.1 GCA_005239585.1 Planctomycetaceae bacterium | reverse complement strand
TCTCTTTTGAATCCCACCCTCTCGATTTCCTAACCCTGGCAATCCTTGATTTATGGGCTGTTTTAACGAATATCAAAATATCACATAATCTTGATATGTTTGATTCAACAAGAAGTGGGGCATCAATCACAAATAGTCCTTTTGCTTTTCGAACCTCAAGCTCTATTCTAGATTTTATTCTTGGATGAAGAACTCTCTGTAATTTATTGAGTGAGCCCATATCTTTAAAGACAATAGAGGCTAGCTTTGCCCTGTTTATCCTGCCATTTTTAGATAGACCTATCCCCCAAATATCAGCACACATCTGCTGAATTTCTGGCTTTTTGAGGAGCTCGTGACCTATTTTGTCAGCATTGATCACTCTTGCACCATATTCCTTCAAGATTTTCGCAACTGTGCTTTTTCCGCTCCCAATTCCTCCTATTAACCCTATAACTATCCTATTCAACGGGTACTTTTATCCCCGAAACCAGTTTATTAATGCTAGTCACGCATCGTATGGGCCATCTTTATAACCTTGTTGACCGAAATGTCTACAAATATTAGATCATTCTAGCCGAGCAAAATCAAGCGTTTTTGACGAATGTACTCTAAAGAGTATAATGGTTGCATTATGGCAGACGCCCATTATTTAGCAATTATTTGGCACTTTCACCAACCTAGCTACCAGATTAAAAACAAAGGGATTCTACCGTGGGTTAGGCTGCATGCAGCAAAAAACTACCTTCCAATGGCCCTGATACTCGATGACTTTCCAGACATAAGATGTACATTTAATTTCACTCCCACTTTGATTGAACAACTCTTAAATCCCACCTCTGATTTTTATTTTGACCTGTCATCCAAACCAGTTAATGAACTAACGCAACAAGAAAGGGAATTCCTAGTGAACAAGTTCTTCATGGCAAATTTTGAAACGATGATTAAACCTTCCCCGAGATACCTAGAACTTTATGAAAAGCGCATGCAGGGAAGATACTTTACAGATCTCGATATCCTTGATCTGACAGTTCATTTCAATCTTGCATGGACAAGCCAGAAAATAATTGATCGCGATCCTCTTCTCAAAAAACTAAAATCAACAGGCTCGAATTTCACATCAGAAGAAAGATCCCACATTCTTAATGTCCAGAAAAACTGCATGAATGAGGTTGTAGAAAAGTTTAAAAATTTATACCAGAGCGGCAAGGTTGAGCTTATTACCAGTCCTTTTTATCACCCAATCATACCGCTGCTCATACAAAATGAGCTGAGGGAAGATGCAAATAAACAAATAATCCAAGGCATCGATTGTTTCACGTCCGCCTTTGGAAAGAAGCCAAAAGGGATGTGGCCATCTGAACTGGCCGTTAGTATGGAAGGCGCTAGGCTAATCAAGGAAAACGGTGTAGAATGGCTCATAGCAGATGAAGACGTAATCTACAACCTCCCAAAAAACTTACCATACAACTTGGGCGGGATTGACATGGTCTTTCGATCAAAGTTACTATCGAATCTGATAAGCTTTGACTATAAAAACTCCAAACCAAAAGAAGCGGCAGTCGATCTCATGCAGCAAATAGCGGGTGTATCAAACTCGGCAGGCAATAACTCATTAACAGTTATTGCGCTGGATGGTGAAAACCCATGGGAGCATTATAAAGACCACGGTATAACATTTCTCACTGAGTTTTTCAGACTTTTGCAGTCTGACTCGGTACAGTCAATTACTATCAGTGAATATTTGAAAATCAATAAGGAAAGAGAGACTCTACATTCTTTTTCACCCGGTTCATGGATTAATAACAACTTGGATGTCTGGTCTGCCCATGAAGAGGACAAAAAGGGGTGGAAACTTCTGAAGAAAGTCAGGAGTGAACAAGGATTTTCCAAAGACATAATGGAGGCTGAAGGTTCAGACTGGTTCTGGTGGTTTGGCCCCGAATTTCAAACATCATTGAATGTCGAATTTGACATGCTTTTCCGCAAACATCTCATGGCTTGCTACAGCAATCCGCCTCTTGAGCTGTTTTACCCTATTAAAAACCTTAATTATGAACAAGTTTATAAAAAACCATGGGCGCTCCTTCAGATTGAACTAGACGGCCTCATCACAGACTACTTCGAATGGCTCCCGGCAGGTGTCTATAAATTCATCAATGAGCACGACAATGAATGCCAATTCTCACAGATGCTTTTTGGGACAGATGAATCAAATTTCTTCCTCAGAATAGATTTTACAAGGCAAGTAGACCCCTCAAGCCTTAAACTCCAATTTATACAACCAGAGCCGCGCGAACTCCCTATTATTCAATGTAAACATGTGCTTGACCAAGTACTTGAAATATGCTACCCTCTTGAAGAATTAAAAATTACAGAGGGGGACGAAATTGAGTTTTTCATACAGTATGGACTTGGGTGATATCCCGCTATAATGCCGATAAGATTTCATGTACTATCACAAGAAACTAGGAAGATAGATTGGAATCTTTAAATTTTTAATTTTGCAATGCCAGAACTTAGACGTGATCCAGTAATGGGGCGTTGGGTGATTGTATCGCAAGAACGTGCCTTGCGGCCTGATCAATTCAAGCCCAAGACAAAAAGCGGTAATGAACCACCACCACCCTGCCCCTTTTGTGAAGGAAACGAAAAACTAACACCACCTGAGATAACTGCAATACGCGCAAATGGATCTAAAGATTCTTCGGGGTGGACAATACGTGTAGTCCCAAACAAATTCCCCGCACTCCGAGTCGAAGGTGATATCGGAAAACAAGGAGATGGCATTTATGATATTATGAACGGTATTGGAGCACATGAGGTAATAATAGAATCACCAAAACATGCGATCAGCCTCAGCAACCTGGCAGATGATCGTGTGCGTGATATACTCTGGATGTATAAACAAAGAATATTAGATTTACGAAATGACAAGCGTCTTGTATTCAGCCTTGTATTTAAGAATGTTGGAGAAGCAGCCGGCGCATCACTTGAACACACTCATTCTCAGCTAATAGCGACACCTATTGTTCCACTGCGTGTCAAGTCAGAAATAGACTATTGCAAACAATATTACGATTTCCGAGGCAGGTGCATAATCTGCGATCTGATAAAACAAGAAATCTCTCAAGGCGTTAGAGTAGTTATCAACACCGACAACTTTATCGCTGTCGAACCTTATGCACCTCGTTTTCCATTTGAGACATGGCTTTTTCCTAAATGGCATGCATCTCACTTTGAGGCAATAGATGACAAACTATTTGGTGAACTTGCGTCGATATTGAGACAAACTATTGCCAAAATAGAACACGTCTCTAACAACCCACCCTACAATTATCTAATTCACACAACCCCAATGAACTGGGAACCTATAGATCACTATCACTGGCATTTTGAAATCCTTCCCCGATTAACTAGGGTTGCCGGATTTGAATGGGGTTCAGGCTTTTATATAAACCCAGTCTCTCCAGAAAGCGCAGCACAGTATCTAAGAGATGTAGCCCTGTGAAAGTCGTACAGATTAGCAGCGAAATAGTCCCTTTCTCCAAAACAGGCGGACTTGCAGATGTTGCAGGCTCTCTTCCAAAGGCGCTTGCTTCACTTGGGCTAGAGGTTGCCCTTATAACACCTTATTACAAATGCATCAAGGAACAGGCCCTGAAAACCGAAAATGTCCCAGTGAAACTAAAAGAGGGTTATGTGATTTGCCACAAAATGAAACCACAAAACATTCCAGTCTACTTTATAGCTAATGACAAATATTTCGATAGAGAAGAGCTATACTCCCTGTCAAATGGCGATTATAAAGATAACTGCGAAAGATTTAGTTTCTTTTGCCAGGCAGCTGCCGATCTGCTTATTCAACTAAAGTATGAACCAGATATTATACACTGTCACGACTGGCAATCCGCCCTAATCCCGGTATACATGAAGACAACTCATAGCAACTATTTCAGGAAAACACGTTCTGTGTTCACAATCCACAACATGGCTTACCAGGGCTTATTTGATCAACATGAAATGGTCAAGACTGGACTCGACTGGAAACATTTCAACTGGAAGGAACTTGAATACTATGGCAGACTCAACTTGTTAAAAGGCGGGTTGATCTTTGCAGATGCGATCACAACTGTAAGCCCAACATACTCATCTCAGATCAAAACACAGGAATATGGCTGTGGAATGGATGGGGTGCTCAGAGAACGAGCTCAGTCACTAGTTGGGATATTGAACGGCGTTGACTATACAGAATGGGATCCAGCTACAGATAAAAACATTGCCTCCAATTACTCGCTGGAAAGCATAACTGGCAAGTCAAAGTGTAAACGCGCGCTTCAAACAAAGTGCGGTTTTGATGTCGCTGCCGATAGACCAGTGGCTGGTTTAATAGGAAGATTAGCAGAGCAGAAAGGAATAGACATTATTGTGCAAGCCAAGGAAGAATTGGAAAAATTTGACTGTCAGTTTGTAATTCTTGGCTCTGGTGAACAAAGATATATAGACATACTCCAAAAAATGGGCAGGAATTTTAGTGTTACTATTCAGTTCAACAATAAATTTGCCCACGAAATCTACGCCGGAGCAGACATGCTGCTTATGCCCTCACGTTTCGAGCCTTGCGGGCTCAATCAGATATATGCTATGAAATATGGAACTGTCCCCGTCGTTCACAATACAGGCGGCCTCGCAGATACCATCGTAAACACAACCCCATTGAGCCTCGAAAATCACACCGCAAACGGTTTTTCCTTTACAGGACACACCTCTTCTGCCCTTGTCAATACACTCACAAGAGCAATACTCTTCTATCAAGACAAGAGTCTCTGGAAGAGAATTGTAAAGAACTGTATGAAACAGGATTTTTCATGGGACAAAAGTGCCCTGAAATATGTAGAGTTATATAATCGCTTGAAAACTCCACGTTAACCACGCTGCTCACACACCTTTTATAAGCACAAGTTATGAAATACTTGCTTTCAAGAGAATAGTTTGTAATGCTTTTATTATGCTGCGAAAAACCACTCTCCTAATAATCATTCTATTTTTAATGAACATACCAAGCTATACCCAAGACAAGCAAACTGATGGGACCGACAAAGCAGTCGAAAAAGGGATAAAATTCATGATTGATTTCAAAGCCTACCCAAAATCATCAGACGGTTTCTGGGGCTACACAGGAATCGAGGTTTATACAATGGCACAATGCGGAGTAAAGAAGGAGACACTAAATGAACAAATCAAAAAAGTTTTAGATTCTTATTCGAAGCAAAAAGGAGGCGATGTTGGA
>SBBU01000156.1 GCA_005239585.1 Planctomycetaceae bacterium | reverse complement strand
GAACAAAATGAGCATAACCCAAGACCATTAGCCTTTGATCTCCTTTGGAATTCACAGCAAAATAAAGACTGCTCATCAAGGCAATTGCTGCCGAGTATGCACACAGAATGACAGAAGCATAACCTTGCCGCCTCCAGTATTCGCGTCCGTGCGCAATTGATGCAATAGCAAAAGCACATGGGAATATGACAGTAGTGACAATCCGATAATCCAAGGACCAAATAGAGGCCCCAATTAATGGCAAAGACATGAACGTGGCTAGGCACCAAAATGGCCGGGCACCAAGCAACCACAGGAGCGAGGCTGCAAAACCACCCACCCAAACGATTCTTATAGACTCGTACGTTGGATGGTCTAGATACCTCCTAAAACCAAGAAAATCTAGAGCTGCATGGAATAACCATATAAAAGAAAACAGGGCGTACTGCCATCTGCGAGAGGAGTCCATAATGGACTGCACAAGCATGAAAAGACCAAGAACTATGCTTGCACCCAAGGACCCCCAGACAGCTAAACCAAATACATTTTCCATTTATTGGCCTTTGGCGAATGAATCAACAGATACCCATAGCAAGCACAGAGATACCTTTCTGTCTCATTTTGAGTATCTTTCCCTATATTTTCTTAAAAGGCGATTCAATGTCTGGCGAGCAATCCCAAGTTTCTCAGCAGCCCTGGTTTGATTTCCATTGCATTCTGACAAGGTCCTCATAATCGACTTGTATCTAACCACTTCGAGGCCTCCCTCACTTTCGCCCCCTGTAACATGAAGATGATGCGGCAGTGCATTTGGCATGATTTGAATATTTGACTCTAAAAGCACAGCACTGCTGACTAGGCCATCAAGCTCACGAACATTTCCTGGAAATGGATACCGTTTCAACAGATTCATGGCATCTGTGTGAAAAGACTCGATATTGCGACCAAATTGTGAGCAGTACTTGCGGAGAAAATAATTTGCGAGCAATTCAATGTCCGCTGGCCTTTCCCGTAACGGGGGAAGAAATACGCAGTGACTCGTCAAACGATAATAAAGATCAGCTCTAAACCGTTCTTCATCAACAAGCTCGCGCAGATTGCAGTTAGTAGCTATTACTATTCTAGCCTCTAAATTTCGCTCCAGCGTCTCTCCAACCCTGCTGTAAGTAAACGTCTCAAGCACGCGCAGTAATTTCTTCTGCTGATCAACGTCAAGCTCACCAATCTCGTCCAGAAATAACGTCCCCAAGCCAGCCTCGCCAAAATAGCCTTTGTGATCCTGGATAGCACCTGTAAAGGCACCTCTGCGGTATCCAAAAAGTTCCGATTCAAAGAGTGTCGAAGAGAGAGCTGCTACATTAACAGCCACAAATTTCTCGTTATAGCGAGGACTAAGGTTATGGATCATCTGTGCAATGAGCTCCTTTCCTGTACCTGTTTCACCTTCAAGAAGTATGGGAACATCTGCCTCAGCAAATGATTTGACCCTTTGAAAAATCTTCTCAAAAGCAGGATCGCCCGTGATAAATGACGCAAATCTTGTATCTTGTATGAGTCGCCTCGGTTGATTATCAAAGAATGAATGGAGGACATGTTCCAATCTCTCTGTTTGAAGCGGCTTTAGCAGGTAGTTATAAGCGCCGGTTTTTATCGCCCTTACAGCGTGATCAATATCATTAACGACTGTGGCCATGACTACTCCAATCTCAGGTCTTCTAAGTTTTATAGTCTGCAGGAGTTCCAATCCATCCCTGCGCGGCATGCGGATGTCAAGAAGAACAAGATCGATATCAGATCTTGAGACGAGATTTGATTCCACCTTTTCAGGATCTGGTTGCACAAGCGCATAGTAGCCGATATCTTCCAGCATTTTGGCATGAGACTCGGCGACTTGCGGTTCGTCATCAACTACAAGGATTACCCTCTTCTCGCTTACCATATTTCCTGAAGGAGCCTGCTTGTCCCCGCCTCGTCCAGCCTCGCCACCTCTTCACAAACAGTTCCAAACTGATCTAACAGCTGGAACACAGAGCCCTCTCCAGGAAGCACAACCCCACGAATGTAACTTTCAGGGCTAATTGAGGCATTTTTCGAAGTTATATGTTGAAGGAATGAACCTGCCTCGTGGCACTCGATCAGGGTTTTATCCTCAAAATCGGCCAGATAAACTGGGATCCTCCTATCCTCACCAGAATGAAGATATGCTAACCTCATACTCATGCCATTTCTCTTAAATTTTGTGCATTATGGAGCCACACGGGTAAACCCGTGGTACCATTTGCTAAACCCCTTATGGGCGACATCCCGTACCAGAGTACCAATTCACCCATGGTAAAGCCATGGTACTCTTGGTACGGGATAGTTTAGCATTCTTGATCAATGCTGCAAGCCTATTGCCCTTTTCAGATTTAGTAATTATTCTGTTTGGATATATCGCCATGGAGAGAAACTGAAAATAGGCTATGTCGTGGCATTTAGTATCTAAAAGCATCCTTCGTCAAACAAGAATAAAGTTTGCATCATTTATGGGAAATGACGATTTGATTGAATTTTAAATGCCAAAGTTGTACCTTCCAAGCTATCTTTCATCGACAAATCCAACATTTTAGGATTTGGATATTTGGATTTATTTGGTACTATTTGGACTTGGGAGTTCTGTACAATTTCAAAATAATTAGTACCTCTTTTTTCAAGGGCGGTATATGCCAGTAAAATCGGATAAATGGATCAGGAGGATGTCTCTTGAGCATAAAATGATAGAGCCATTTGAGGAGAAACAGGTCAGAAAAGGGGTTATCTCATATGGACTTTCATCGTACGGATATGACATTCGGATCGCAGCCGAGTTCAAAATCTTCACGAATGCCAAGAGCGCATTCATCGACCCTAAAAACTTTGACCCGGCCAATTTTACAGACTTGCAAGGCCCCATATGCATAATCCCGCCAAACTCATTCTGCCTTGCCAGGACTGTGGAATACTTTAGGATTCCGCGAAACATTATCACCTTATGTGTAGGAAAATCCACTTATGCGCGCTGTGGGATTATCGTAAACGTCACTCCATTTGAGCCGGAATGGGAGGGCTTTGCAACACTTGAGATATCAAATTCTACACCACTGCCCGCAAAAATTTACACAAACGAGGGCATCGCACAGGTAATATTCCTAGAGTCAGATGAAACCTGCGCAGTTTCCTATGCAGACAAGGCCGGCAAGTACCAGAAACAGCAGGGTATAGTGCCTCCAAAATTGTAACGCTGTCGTATTACATGGAAGAAAAAGAGTTAATAAGGAAGGCTCAACGAAATGAAGATGTTGAAGAGTGCTTTAGGACGATTGTCTCCAGATACAAGAATCCACTGATTTCATTTATGTATCGCTATACATTAGATATAAAGACAGCAGAAGACCTCTCTCAAGAGGCTTTCATAAGGGTCTTTAGAAACATTTCGAAACTTGATGCAGACCGCAATTTTTCAACATGGCTCTTTACGATCGCCTACAACCTTGTAAAGGATGAGTATAAAAGAAGGACCCGCCATCCAGAGGTCCCAAGCGAATTTGACGCTGTCTCTGATCTAGAACGCCCAGAGAGCGACTTTGAGTCGAAAGATATGAAAGATATGGTTCAACAGGCGCTTGCAACAATGCCAAACGACGAGAGAGCGCTACTGATTTTGAAAGACATGAATGGTCTCCATTACGATGAGATATCCTTCATAACAGGCCAGCCGCTTTCAACTGTAAAAGCAAAGTTAACAAGGGCCAGATTAAAATTTAAAGATATCTGGACTAATTTAAAGGTGAAACCATGAAGTATGTACTTGTCGCAGTCACTGCCCTCATTCTCGGAATGCTCATCGCTTCAAGTAGAACGGATTCAGATAGCGAGTCAAACTGGATGATGACGAAAATCCTCTATGCCCAGAATCAAGAGGCCATTGCCCTTTTTGATTCAAAAAACAACAAGCTGATGATATACGGGCTCACACCAACAAAACGACTCGACCTGCTCCAAGTCCGTGAGATCACCCTCGACAGTCAATTGAAAAACTATGGGTCACAGACTCCTTCTATAGAAG
>SBBU01000181.1 GCA_005239585.1 Planctomycetaceae bacterium | reverse complement strand
TATCTCCTGCACTGAAACATTTTGGTTTTTTGATGTCAAAACCGCATTTTGTAGTTGAAAATGTGAGTGAGAAAAATCTTTCAGTGGGACAGGATCGTTCATTGTGTGCCAAG
Organism: Planctomycetaceae bacterium; assembly: GCA_005239585.1. The sequence continues at coordinate 5,518 of SBBU01000181.1, read as the reverse complement.
CTCGAGTTGGAATTGAGTGAGCTTTCATCAGATGAAAGAGATCAGTTTTTGCAGGAGTACAATCTAAAAAGTTTGAAATCTGCTGAGCTTATCCTTGATATATTCAGTTTCATGAACTACAATACTTTCTTCACTGTTGGAAAGTCTGAGGTTGCAGGCTGGGGTATTAAAAGGGGACAGACAGCTTTGGAGGCAGCGGCTAAAATTCACACAGACATCGCAAAGGGATTTATCAGGGCTGAAGTGACAGCGTTTGATCAGTTTCTCAAGACAGGTTCGATTAAAAATTCCAGAACAGAGTCCAAGGATTATGTAGTTCAGGACGCGGATATTATTCAGTTTAGGTTCAATGTCTAAAGTAGTACTTGCATACTCGGGGGGACCAGATACCACAATTTGTGTTCACTATCTTAGAAATATAAAGGGAATGAAGGTCTATACGCTGACTGTGAATCTTGGCCAGATGGAGTATCTTGAGCCTGTTGTTGAAAGAGCAATAGAGCTTGGTGCACAGGCAGCACACATTGCAGACGTTCGAAGGGATTTTGTAACTGAGTTTGTTTATCCATGTCTTAGAGCCCGGGCTCTCTATGAATCTAATTACTATTTGTTTTCAGCAATTTCCAGACCTCTGATTGTTAGTGAATTAATCAAAACAGCTAGAGAAGAGGGTTGTGAATACATTGCACATGGTTCAAGAGGTATTGGAAACGATAGTATTAGATTTCATAACCTGATAGAAGCTCTAGACCCTGATATAAAACTGATTTCTCCTCTCGAGGATCTGAGGCTGGAAACTCCACAGGATGACATAGAGTACGCTAAAAAGCACAACATCAAAATAGAAGGATTAAAGCGGGCATCTTATAACGTTGAGCAAAATTTATGGGGAGTAAATATACAACTCAGGGGACGTTCACAGCTGTGGGATTCGACCAAACAGGATACGTATATAACGACGACACCTCTATCTGAAGCTCCTAATAAACCAACAACAATAACTCTAGAGTACAAACAAGGAGTCCCTGTAAAGTTAAATGGAGAGCATCTGGAACCAGTTGCATTAGTAGAACAGCTAACCAAGATTGGTGGCAGAAATGCAGTTGGCAGGTTCAGCACAATTGAAAATAGATTGAGTGGTACAAAGACGCGTGAAATATACGAATCACCGGCAGCATGTTTGCTCTATAGGGCGCTTAATGAACTGGAATCGGTAATACTTGATAAGGACACACTTCATTTCTTGCCTACTGTGTCCCAAAGATATGCGATGCTCGTCTACGAAGGAAAATGGTTCACTCCATTAAAAGAGGCAATGGACAAATTTGTTCATGACATACAAAGAAAGGTTACTGGAAAGGTTACACTGGAATTACTCAAAGGAAATATAACTACTACAAAGATCGAGTCACCCGGTTCCTTGATATGATTTCTGTCGAGATACTCACAACCGGAACTGAATTATTGAGGGGGCGAAGTATCGATACCAACTTTTCCTATATGGCCAGAAGATTGGTCGAAAATGGTCTTGAACCGAAATACCATTCTACATTTGGCGATGATCTTAATGATCTGCTTCAAGGTCTGGCAGCTGCGCTTAAAAGGGCAAAGGTAATAATAATAACCGGAGGTTTAGGACCAACAGCAGATGATCTTACTAGAGATGTGGTATCAAAGGTAGCAAAGCGTCCGCTTATTTATGACAAATCTGTCGAGAAGAAGTTGCAAGATCGTTGTAAACAAGCGGGTATCAAGTTCACAAAAAATATGAAAATTCAGTGTTATTTTCCAAAGGGCTCTACTGCTATTCCGAATCCAGTTGGCACTGCCGATGGCTTTGACCTACTTTACAATGGAGTTCATGTTATTACATTATCAGGTGTTCCAGCAGAGATGCAGGTGATGTTTGAGAATTATTGCATACCTCTTCTCAGGCCTTTTGCAGATAAAAGTGAGAAGATCGCTTATTATAAAATCTTTGGGATTCCAGAGGCACATGTCGACGAAAAGGTTCAGGAAATAATAAAGGACTCAGATGCCATTTATGGAATAACTGCAAAGGATAGTCTCGTAACTGTATCGTTAAAAGGGAAAAAAATATGGTTTGATGAACAGTTCCGAAAAGTATTTGGGGATTGTCTCTTTTCTACGGGCGCAGAGGGCCTCGAAGAGACTACTGCACGGATGTTAATGCAAAAATGTGTCAGATTAGCAGTTGCCGAGTCATTTACAGGAGGTCTCATTACAAGCAAATTAACCGATATTTCTGGCATATCAGCATCGCTTGTCGAAGGCCGGGTTACTTATAGCGACAAATCGAAAATAACAATGGGTGTCTCAGAGAGGACAATTCGTCGGTTTGGAGCTGTAAGCGAAGAGACAAGTGCTCAGATGGCCCAGGCTATACTAAAATCATCAGGTGCAGATTTATCTCTTTCAGCGACGGGAATTGCAGGTCCAACTGGTGCTACAGGGACAAAGCCTGTGGGTCTTTCCTACATATCTCTAGCCAACAAAGGCAATGTTGTAGTCAGTAAGTTTCTCTTTTCGGGCTCAAGGTCTGAGATCAAGGAAAAGGCATCGCTCCACGCAATTAACATACTAAGGCTCTATCTCATTAAAAATTATCCCTCAAATAATCAATAACAGTAATAAATGAAGTGGATAATAAAGCATGTACCCGAACAGAGAGCGTCCGATTTTTCAAGGTTACTGAGCATTTCAAGGGTAACATCCAAGATTCTTCTTTCTCGAGGAATAGATACGCTCAAGAAAGCAAAGGACTTTTTAATGCCACGTCTTGATTCTTTACGCGACCCATTCGAGTTCAAAGATATGCTCAAGGCTGTTGACAGGTGTTATAGGGCATTGGAAAAAGACGAAAAAATTACAATTTTCGGTGACTATGATGCCGACGGGGTCTGTGGGACAACAATCCTAATAAAACTTTTTGCAATGTTGGGAAGGAATGTCGATTTCCATATCCCAGACAGGTCAGATGGTTATGGATTATCGAGATCCTTGATTGATGAATTAATTAAATCGGGGACAAAGCTTCTGATAACAGTAGATTGTGGTCAGACAAACTTAGATGAGATTGCGTTTGCGAGGGAACAAGGGGTTGACACAATTGTACTTGATCACCATGAGCCAGCTGAAAGCCTACCGCAGAGCTTTGCCACTTTGAATCCAAAAATAGGCTATCCTTTTTCTGGTCTAACATCTGGAGGGATATCTATGAAATTTGCCTTTGGAATGCTCAAACGATACGAGTCGCGATTAAGGGATAGCGAGTTTCTCCCGCTCTGTTTGAGCCTTAGTTCTCTTGCTGTAGTTGCTGATGCAGCCCCGCTTTTAGATGAGAATAGGATAATTGTCTACTATGGAAGAAGTGCATTGACGCTATCTAAAAATGCAGGGATAAGAGCTCTTATGAAAAGGAGTGGTTTATCTGAGATTACACCGATAGACATGAGCATGAGAATTATTCCATTAATAAACGCGGCAGGAAGAGTTTCTTCAGCTTCTGAGGCTGTTCAGCTTTTTTTAGCCAGTGACTCTGACAAGGCAACGAAAATAGTCGAGTCGTTATCCACTGCCAATAACAAGCGTAAGAGGCTCGAGGATGACGCGCTTAAAAGGGTAAAGGAGAGCATCAAAGGCAAATCCGTGCTAATTGCATGGGGAAAAGAGCTGTCAATTGGTGTTATCGGAATAGTTGCATCGAGGCTTGCAAAGGAATATCAAAAGCCATGTCTTGTCTTCACCCTCTCAGGAGATATTGCCAGAGGTTCGTGTAGAAGTGTCGATGGAATCGACATGTTGAAAGTTCTTGCTGAACACAAGGAGCACCTTACAAAATTTGGCGGACACAAGATGGCGTGCGGCATAACAATGCCAAAAAAAAATCTGCAGGCTTTCGCAGAGGCTTTAGAGAATACGAAAATAAAATCTAAAGAGCAGGAGCTAAAGATCGATGCTGAGATAAAACCCGGAGAGATTACGGATGAACTAGTTAGAGAGTTAGAGCTTCTAAGTCCCTATGGTATGCAGAACTCGGAACCGCTGCTAGTGATCAGGAATGCAAAGTTGATAAGGAAGGGCGAATGTTTTGTTGTAATCAAGGAATCATCGTCTGTAATGGCCACAGCAGATTTTGAAATTGAAGCAAATGATCACACGGATGTGGTGCTCTCAATCAGATCCAAAAAAGGCATGGAGCTTAAGATAAAAGCGATTCGCCTTGGTAATTAGGTTTTTATTCCTTTCTTCCAAGTAAGAACTTCTTGCAGAATTCCATCGATAGTCAAGGTGGTTTTATAGTCAATGAGTGATCTTATCTTGGTCAGGTCTGGGATTCTTCTGGGCAGGTCTTCAAATCCTGCCTCGTAGGCAACATCGTAGGGAACGTGTTCGATTTTGACCTGTGGGTTTACGAGGTCTCGGACTTTTTCGGCAAGCGTGTTAATTGTTATCTCGGAATCACTCCCTGTGTTGAAAATTTCCCCATAAGCCTTGGGTTCTCTTGAAAGAGTGATCATGCCATTTATAACGTCGCCGACGTATGCAAAGCATCGTGACTGGTTGCCATCGCCATAGACAGTAATTGGCCCGCCAGATAGCGCTTGGTCTATGAATCTTGGAATAACCATGCCGTATCTTCCTGTTTGTCTTGGACCAACCGTGTTGAATAACCGCACGATAATTGTTGGCAACTTTCTTTCTTTCCAGTACGAAAGGGCAAGGAATTCATCTACAAGCTTTGAACATGCATAAGACCATCTGGATTTTATCGTAGGGCCAAGCATAATATCGTTTGTTTCATTAAATGGGACGTTGTTTGATTTTCCATAAACTTCGCTGGTTGATGCGATCATAACAGGTTTCTTTTTCTTTGAAGCTTGTGTGAGAATTATATCGGTTCCTCTGATGTTGGTTTCTATAGTGTTAACAGGACTTTCTACGATAAGCATTACTCCCACGGCAGCAGCCAGATGGAATACAAAATCAGATACGTCAACCAACTCTGCAACAAGTGACTTGTTAAAGATGGAATCTATAACGTAATGAAATTTATTGTTTGCTTTGAGATCGAGAATGTTGTCCATTGAACCTGTGGATAGATTGTCAATTATATAAACTTCGTGTCCTTCTGCGAGGAGTTTTCTGGCGAGGTGACTGCCTATGAAACCTGCTCCGCCTGTGATGAGATATCGCATCAACGAAGAGTGAAAAGTGGAGCCACACGGCTTGACAGCTGTAGCCCCTTCTGTTTCTTCGGCAGGCCGCCCGATTGGGTCGCCTTTGGCGAACCTCGCCCCCATAGGGGGTGGGCGAGCTTCACCTGCGGCGAGGCGACATCCGCCGAAGCAGGAAACGATTCGCATTCCTCAACGCCTTTACTGGTGTGGCTTCCTGCGTAGGCGGATGAAAAATGCCTGCTTGCCGAACAGGCAGAAAAACTGAAAATATGAAAATTTACAAACTCAGTTTTCATTTTTATTTAAGAGATCTGAAG
>SBBU01000008.1 GCA_005239585.1 Planctomycetaceae bacterium | reverse complement strand
TCCATATACTTTAAACCTACAATTTTATGAACGTAGCAATCGATGCAATGGGAGGCGACCTTGCCCCAAGCGAGGTCATCAAGGGGACCTGTGAGTCCGCTAAGAAAATTCCAGATCTCAGACACATCCTCGTTGGCAAAAAGGAACTAATCGGCAACGACTACGGTCTGAGCAACATCGAGTTCGAAAATGCTACCGATGTAATCGGAATGGACGACTCGCCGGTTGATGCCCTTAGGAAAAAACAAGATTCATCTATTATGAAGTGCGTTTCCCTTGTTGAAAACAACAAGGCAAAGGCAGTGGTGTCAGCAGGAAATACAGGAGCCCTCTTTGTTGCAGCCCGGTTCAAGCTCGGGCTCATAGAAGGGGTGAAAAGACCAGCCATAGCGCTCTCATTCCCTACTGAAAAAGGTCATGCCCTTCTGATAGATGCAGGGGCAAATGTAAACTCAAAGGCATCCCACCTATTACAATTCGCAATAATGGGTTCTGTATACACCAAGCTCATTAATCCATCTATTGGAAATCCCTCTATCGGTCTTCTCAATATTGGTGAAGAACCAAAAAAAGGCAGCCGCACTATGAGACTTGCATACAAACTGTTCAAATCCTTCGATATAAATTTCGCAGGAAACGCTGAAGGCCATACTATATTCTCAGGCAAGTATGACATTATCGTCTGTGATGGATTTATTGGAAACATACTACTCAAGTCGAGTGAAGGCATGATTAACTTCTTCGCAAAAAGCCTGATTGCGACCGATCCCTCGCTGGCACCAATCGTTGGTGCGGTCGCAAAGAAATTCGACTGGCAGGAATTCGGCGGTGCACCGCTACTTGGTGTAAATGGCATCGTGATAATATGCCACGGAAGAAGCGGCTCGCGTGCAATTCAGAATGCCATTGGACTCGCACACACGCTTGCTGAAAAAGATATAAATACCCACATGTCGTCCGAGCTTAAGAAAGTTACCCTCTGGAAACGTGTATCGAGCTGGTTTCATAGAGTTAAAGAAAAAGAGGAGGAGGAATGAGTTTCCGAGTCAGACTAGCTGCTACAGGCTCAACTTCTCCGCCGAAGGTTTTATCCAATCAAGACCTTTCTAAAATAGTCGATACAAACGATGAATGGATAACACAGCGGACAGGCATAAAAGAAAGACGAATATCAGAGAATGGAGTCTACCCTTCTGATTTGGGCGCAGAGGCAGCAAGTAAGGTACTCCAGGAGAGCGGGACAAACCCTCTTGATATCGAGCTAATTCTGGTTGGCACCTCAAATCCAGATCAGTTACTGCCAACCACAGCATGCTTCATTCAGGAAAAGTTGGGTTGTAAAAACGCTGGTGCTGTTGACATGCTTGCTGCCTGCTCTGGATTTGTCTATGCCCTCACTACGGGGGTCCAATTTGTCAAAAGCGGCGTTCACAAAAAAGTTCTTGTCATCGGGGCGGAGACTCTCTCAAAAATGACTAATTGGAATGATCGCAGCTCCTGCGTACTGTTCGGAGATGCGGCAGGCGCTACTCTGCTCGAGCGATCCACAGACAACAGTGATGTGCTTTACACAGAACTTGGCGCAGACGGCGCACAAGGAGATTTAATTCAAGTCCCTGCAGGCTGCTCAAGAATGCCTCCTACATATGAATCTATAGATAACGCACTTCATACCATTCATATGAAGGGCCGCGAGGTATACAAATTCGCAGTCAACAAACTTGAAGAGCTTGCTCACCGCGCACTTGAAAAATGCAATCTTGCGATATCAGACCTTTCCCTCTTTATACCACACCAGATGAATTTGAGAATCATAGAATCAGTTACAGACAGAATGAAAATTCCACCGAACAAAGTTTTTATCAACATCCACAAATACGGAAACACATCTTCCGCATCTATCCCAGTTGCACTTGATGAAGCAATCAAAGAAGGACGGATAAAAAGAGGAGATACCGTGCTAATGATAGCGCTCGGTGGCGGCCTTACCTGGGGAAGCGTCCTTATTAGATACTAACATTGTGCAGAGTTTGCTTTCATCTCTTGTCTTCATCATCTGCAGTCCGCCGCTTTCAGTAACGCAACAGCAGGAATATGACATAGAGTGCGACAACCTCACAACCTGGAAAGAGGGGAATATAAAATTTACACACCTTGTCGGCAACGTCCAGATTAAAACAAAAGACTTTCGACTCAAGGCAGAGAGCGTTTTATTAAGAAGCGAATCAGAGGCGATGATCGAGGAACTATATGCGCGAGGGCATGTGCTTTACAATTCACAAGACACAAGTATGCGCTGTTCAGAGTTATATTACAATCTTAAAGTCGACAAGGCATTGGCCACAAACCCAAGCATAAGATCATTCAGCAAGGCATTTAACTCACCTCTAGTGATCAGGGCAAAGGAAATGAAAAAAAATGGACCGGGGCTGATGGAGTTTTCGGATGCAGATATCACAACGTGTGAGCTTGCCTCTCCACACTATCACGGGACATTTTCCAAAGTTACAATTCAGTCGCAAGAAAAAGAGACCAAGGGCATGAAATTTGACCTTGAGGGTGCATGGAAGTTGACAGGTTATGATTTTAGACTCGTCATACTTGGCCTACCAGTCTTTTATTTTCCCGTTATGACCTTTAGCTCAGGTCAAGACTTTATTATCAGAGGACTTCGAGTCGGAAAAAATGACAGATTCGGCTATTATTTAGAGACAGAGTGGGGGGTTGATATCAAGAAATCACTTGCAAATTCAATATTAGGAAAGGGTCCAACTCCCGGAGATCATAAGAACTGGGGGACTGTAAAGGCAGAGATAGACTATCGACAGTTAAGAGGCTTTGCAGGTGGAATAGACCTAAAATACGAAGATACGGGTTATACTGGTTTTTTGGACACATATTATCTCCGCGATCATGGACCCAACGAATTGATAGAATTCGAAAGAAAATTTATCCCATTAGAAGATGAAGATAGGTACAGGGCAAAGTTTTTTCACAGGACACAAGTCAATGAACAAATGAGAATCGAACTTGAGACTTCTTACCTTTCAGACAGAAACATACTTGAAGAATTCTTTCGAAAAGAATTCTTCGAAGGAAAAGAACAGGAGACGGCAGGGTATATGCGCATGATGGGATACAACAAGGCAATTTACGCCTATGAACGCTACAGACTAAATGACTTTCAGACTCAAATTGAGTATTTACCTAAATTGAAGGCTCATGTCTTTTCAGAGGAAATCACCTCACACGTCTTCCTCTCAAGTTCGCTAGAGGCTGCAAGACTCAAGAGAAATTTCGATGAAATACTACAGCGCGATCCTTTTGATACCCAAAGAATTGACTTTGTTAACGAACTAAGCAGCGATCTCACCATTGCGGACATAAACTTTACCCCATTTGCCATCGGCAGATACACATACTATGACAAGGATCTCAAAGGAGATGAGGAAAACAGAATTGCCTCTGCATTTGGATTACGATCAAACATAAACTTTTTAGGGATTTTTGGTGATTTTAGACATCAAATATCACTCGATATGCGCTATGCCCAGAATTTTCATGTATCTGTGAATCCAAGAGAACTTTACAAAATGGATGAAGTGGATGAGATCAATGAATTTGAAGAGATTGCGCTCGGGCTGAAAAATAGTTTTAGGCAGAAAGACCTTGAATTTCTCATGCTATCGCTAGGAATGGAATACTATCCCGACCGCGAACGCGACACCGGATTTTTAAATGCCAACAGCTTCAGCTATCCCTTTTATTACATCACCAACTTTCTAATCCCAACTGAAACTTTTGAAAAGCGAGCCTTTTCTAATTTGCACTCAAATACAGTGATAAGACCATTAGGCAATTTAACAATTACAAGCTCGGCTGAGTACAGCACCGTCAATAACAGACTTGAGGTCACAAGCAACTCGGTTTATTTCTCACTGGGCTCTTTTGCCTCCGCATCGTTTTCTCAGTATTACCTCAGAAACGGACCTGATGCCCATGCACTCAGCGTGAATATATTGTTTTCAGATAAATGGCGTGTCATCGCGCAAGCGCAATATGATTTTAACGCAAACAGATTCACAAATCAGACGGTGAAAACCATCGCCGACTTTCACGACGTTACATTCAACATTATTTACGAACGTGACTTTGGCCGCAACGACCAGCGCTTTTTTGTAACACTTTTGCCAAAGATCCTTACTTCAAAAAAAGGCTACTAGATTTACTCGACGTGAACTTTTTTATTCCTGTGCCTCGAGCCACTCGCGCCATCTCTTGACTGCATCTTTTCTTTGTTGCTCTGCCTCTTTTACTGCTTGCTCAGTATCGTAGGGCCATTTCTCTCCGATTCTATAGAGCCAGTCCGCGGTGTAATCTTTACTGTTTTCATCTATCTTGCTTAGTCCTTTAGCTGCCTCAAGAAGCGCCCTGTAGGCACTGAATCTTATCCATCCATCCTCATCTTCCAGCATATCCACAAGGGCCTGCCTGCACTTTTTCGTGTTAATGCATGCAAGGGCTACGCATGCCTCCGGCCTGGCATCCGAGTTTTTATTCTTAAGATATGCTATCAGATAATCTTCCTGGGCTATATCGCGCAACCTACCGAGTTCAACAACTGCATATTCAAGAAGCGGAGCAGGTGGTGTAACTATGGGGTTGCTAACTCGTCCAAATGTATCCCAATGATGGGGATTAGGTTTTTTTAGATCCTCTTTTCTCTTGGTCCTCTCCTTTTCCTCGTTTTCAATGATGAATCTCAACTTCTCTGCGCTGACGTTTCCTCCAGTGCTGCAATATGACTTGAGCGCATAGGCTACAACAAATCGCTTTGCCTCTGGTGACATTGCCGGCTGGTAGCGATTTCCCCTAGGGTCCCAACCGGTAGTAGTGGTCTGAATGTTCCCGGGGTATCCATCGATTATCTCCTTTGCTTTTTTGTGGCCCTCAGGCCGCACGTTAAAGTCAAACATGATTCCGAGGGCTGTTGCCGCTACCTGAGGTCTATTTGACTTCATATCAATTAGTGACTTGAGAAACTCGATATCCTTTATGATAATCTCTTTTCCCTTGTCATCTTTGCTGTTGTAAAAGCGCAGGAGCGCATATGATGCTACCGACTCTTCCACTAGCTTTATCAAACCCTTGATGATTTCGTACTCATGCAAATCTGACAGCATGTCTATCATAAAGTATGCTACCTTTAGAGGACAAATATCTGAGATGTCTATATAGCCACCGCCTTTGAGGGCTGCCAACTTCTGCTTCAGTGCACTTATTCTGAAAGAGAAATTCCTATATTCTGGCGAAGTGCGATCCATAGTTTTATACTTTTCTTCCAGCTCCTTTATCTGCCTGTCAATCTCAGCCACTGCTTTTGCCCTGTCCACAAACATTAGCAGTCTAGTCTTGATATGCTCTTCATACTTTTTCTGATATTCCTTCTCCCCCATAGCCGCTAACGCAAGCCACACCGATTCTTTTACCGTATCCTTCCATATGTTTGGCTTGTCTGGATTATCCGGCATCATCTTAGGTGCAGGGTCCTTATACTTACCTGCCTCTGCCTCTCCCTCTATCTTCTTTAACAACTCTATTATTATCTTGTCTTCTTCAGTCATTGATGTCCTCTTTGGATCAAACTTGAGCCTTCCCAATGCCTGCACTCCTGCGACCACAATGTCATAATTGTCTATGTTTTTCTCCACCTTCTGACATATCGACTCCACTGCCTTTTGATCTCCTATCATACCCATGGCGTATATCAAATATGGCTGAAGCAATTTGTCTTCTGACTCCAACAGCTCCATTGCCCTACCCACAGATGCCTTGTCCTTTGCCCTTATTAATCCATCCAATGCCCTGTATCTCACCACTGCATCCCTTGTCTCAAAGAACAATTCACGGAGTCTTTGAACAGCCTTTGGTTTCTCTTCCTCACGATCTGTATACTTGGCCAGCTGCAACACTGCATTACGCTGCAGGAATAAATGCTTCGACTTGGTTGCCTCGATTATATATTTCAAGGCATGCTTACCGAAAAGTTCCAATCTCGATGCGAATTTCTGTTCAAATGAAAACGGATATGCCATCGCAAGGTCTTCCCATGTGATTCGATACATTAGCTTATCATACATGTTACCATCTTCTTTTAGTGCAGGGCCCTCGCTTCCCGCCTCCGGTATCAGTCTTTTTATCGCATTCACAAGTTCCTTTAGCATTGGCTCACTCTCTGCCCATCTTGCTGCCTCGCGGCTTATATCACCCAAGTAGACAAGATAGGCCACCGCGTCATATTCTGTGGCATTGGCCGTGTGAAGTAGGTGCCTAAGGTATCCTGCCAAGGCAAGCCACATCGAATCACGAGGGATCTTTGGTGGATACTTTTCAAGTATCTTATTTCCGTGCTTCGTGTAGAGCTCATTAGGATCTGCTGGCTTTAATTTACTGTTATTGCTGCTGAGCCACTTGAGGTGGTTAGTGATATCGACAGTTATAATTTTCGCATAGCTGAAGACATCCATGACGTATCCTGGCATTAATGTAGTATTTTCAACGTTATCACGTGTGACCTGAGTCCTGTATGCATTTGGAGTTGCCCTTGGCATCTGCATTACCCATTCATAACCTGCACCCGGAGGGACTCCGACATCGATATCTGAGTAGATAAAAACACAGACTAGGAGTAAAAGTACACCATATGCCACCCTTTTAATGACAGTACCGTTACGCCCTTCTACGTTCATACTACACCCCCAAAAATGTCTTATATATCTATTACGTCAAAAACCTCAAAAATGTTAGACATCTTGAAAAATTCTAGCGCATTGACTTGGCTCTAGCTTCGGGGATTTTCTCAGAGCATTTACCTAGAGTAGCAGCGTTGTGCACATACTATTCCTGCGCCTCAAGCCACTCTCTCCACCTCTTTACTGCATCTTTTCTTTGCTGTTCTGCCTCTTTTCTACCCTGTTCGGTGTTGTATGGCCAGAACTGCCCGATCTCGTAGAGCCAGTCAGCATTGAATTCCTTATCATGCACCTCTATCTTGCTTATATTTCCCTCCTTTATCTCCATCAACGCCCTATAGGCGCAAAATCTGATCCATCCATCTTTATCTTCAAGACTATCCACAAGAACCTGCTTGCACTTTTTTGTATTTATCGCTGCGAGCGCCACACACGCCTCTGCTCTTGCAGACGAATCCTTATTCTTAAGATAAGCAATTAAATATTCCTCTTGAGCTGAATCTCGCAATCTACCAAGCTCAACAACCGCATATTCAAGCAAAGGAGCAGGCGGCACAATTATGGGATTATCGATTCGAGAGTGAATGCCCGGGTTTGGATCATGTGCGGTACCTTTTCTCTTGGCTCTCTCTTTCTCCTCGTTTTCAATGATTGATTTTAACTTTTCTGCCTTGAGCTTCTTGTTACTGTCGCACAAAAGTTTCAGCGCATAAGCAACTACAAAACGCTTGGCCTCAGGCGACTGTATAGGCTTGTTGCGATTTTTACTATAGTCGAATTGGGTGTTGATTTTAACATTTTCAGGATAACCATCTACTACACCCTGCGCAGCTTTCTGACCATCTTTTAGATCAATATCAAAAAGAATACCTAGCGCTGTTGCTGCTACTTGAGGTCTGTCTGCCTTCATATCGATAAGCGATATGAGAAAATCCTTATCCTTGATTATAATTTCCTTTCCTTTTTCATCCTTACTGTTGAAAAAACGTTGCAGAGCGTATGACGCCACCGACTCTTCCACTACTTTTATCATACCCTTGATGATCTCATATTCTTGCAGGTCTGAAAGCATATCTATCATAAAATAGACCACCTTCAGAGGGCAAAGCTCAGTAACTGGCGCTATCGATCCGTGCTTCATGGACATCAGCCCCATCCTCACTGTGCTTATATCTCTTTGAAGATCCCTATATTCCTGCGAAGTTGACTTGAGAGTCTTTAGTCTTTCCCCCATCTCCTTTAATTTTTCCTCCATCTCTTTTATTCTCTTTGCAACATCTGGAGTTGCAAATTGTGCAAGCCTGACCTTAATCTGCTCTTCATATTTCTTCAAGTACTCCTTCTCTCCCATCGCTGCTAACGAAAGCCATACGGACTCTTTTATTGTATCTCTCCAAATGTTTGGTCTATCTGGATTATCCGGCGCCATTTTTGGTTCTGGATCCTTGAATTTATCCGCCTCTGCTTCTGCCTTTTTCAATATCTCTATTATCATCTTGTCTTCTTCAGTCATCGATGTTCTGTTTGGATTAAACTTTAATCTCCCTAATGCCTGTACGCATGCAACCACTAGATCATAATTCTCAGGGGTCAAATTTTTCTCCAGCTTCAGGCATATCAGCTCCACTGCCTTTTGATCCCCTATCATACCCAAGGCATATACCAAGTATGGCTGAAGCAACTTGTCTTCTGTCTCTAATAATTCTAGCGCCCTATTTACCGATGCCTTGTCCTGCACGCGAATCAGTCCATCCAGTGCCCTGTACCTTACAACCGCATCCTTTGTTTCTATGAATAGCTCTCTCATTCTCTCTACTGCCTTTTGAGTAACATCATTTTTGATCACCTGGAGCGTCAGGTCATACTTGCTTAACTGCAGTGTGGCATTTCGCTGCAAAAATAGATGTTTCGACTTGGTTGCCTCGATTATAAATGGCAAGGCATCCTTGCCTAAAAGATCCAATCTTGATGCAAATCTCTGCTCAAAAGAAAACGGATATGCCATCGCAAGGTCTTCCCATGTGATACGCAGCATCGTAGTCTCATACAGATTTCTACCATCCTTTAGCACCGGACCTACATCACCCGCAGGAGGGACAAGCCTCCTTATCGCGCTCACAAGATCCTTTAGACTCGGTTCGCTCTCTGCCCATTTTGCCGCCTCTAAACTTATATCACCCAAATAGATAAGGTATGCAGTAGCATCAGCCAGAGTAGCATTTGCTGTATGAAGCAGGTTTCTAAGATATCCTGCCAGAGCCAGCCACATTGTATCTCGCGGGACCTTTGGTGGATATTTTTCAAGTATCTTATTCCCGTGCAGTGTATAGAGTTCATTCGGGTCTTGTGGTTTATCGTACCTACCCCCGGCTTTAAGCCAGTTAAGGTGTCTAGTGATATCAACAGTAATTATTTTTGCATAGCTAAAGACATCCAGAACATATCCCGCCATCGCAGTACCGACAGGGCCTGTTGAATCTCGCCTGACCTGAGTTCTGTAAGAGTTTGGAGTTGCCCTAGGCATCTGGAATACCCACTCGTAACCTGCGCCCGGAGGGACTCCGACATCTATATCTGAATAGATAAAAACGCATACAAGGAGTAACAGTATGCCATAGGCCGTTCTTTTAAAGACTGTTCTCACAGGTCCCTTTTCGCTCAAATTTCATCACAATGCATTGTTACACCATAGTTTAGACGTTGAAAACACTAATTTGTTGGTATGCTCAATGTCCCACACGCCCTGTAAATTTTCACAGGGCGCTCAGGCAAACTATTTTTTGCCGTGGCATCTGTGGCATATGCCAAGCTCTTTAGTACACTTGCCACAGAGGGTATCATGTGGGCAACTAACATCCTTTAGTTTGCACCTAGCACAGGGAAGCAATCTCCCATCGCACCCACACTCCTCATCAACTTTATCTGCAGGACAAGAGCATTTCTCCTTAATCCACTTGCCGTCATCTTGTTTCTTCCCGATCTTGCCATGGCAGACCCCGCAGATACCAAGCTCACTCACACACTTGGCGCACGGCATCACGTGTTTACAGCGCAACTTGGTAACATGACATCTTTCACAAGGGACACCATCACCTTTAAAAGCACAGGCACAGGAATAACTTTTTTTACACTCGCCTCCTGTAGGACACACCCCTTTGATCCATTTCTTATCAATGTCGTCTTGCTTGTCCAATTTGCCGTGGCATTGAAAGCAGACTCCAAGCTCTTTCACACATTTTGTACATAGGCTCTCATGTTCACAACGAACTTTGTTCACCTTACAGCGAGTACAAGATAGTCCTTTATCCTTGCAGAAACACTTGCTAATTTCACCTTTCTGACACTTACAGACCCCTTTGATCCATTTCTTGTCCTTGTCATCGATATTACCATTCTTGATCTTCTCCCCACATACCGGACACAGGCTATCCTTCTTTGCACAGTCAAGACAGTAGACTAGTTCAAGTATAGAATGAAGATCTTCACATTCACCTTCAATTGGATTTTTTATTTTATGATCCTTATCCCTCTTACATACGCCTTTAAAGCTAGTATGAACTAAACCTTTTTTATCCTTCAGGTGTTTTTTGCAGATCAGATCCTCCCAGCTAGCTACAGTTTTCTCAGCTTTACCACACACAGCGCATATGCCTAGTTTTTTTACACATTCTACGCAATGCTTCCTGTGAGCTATCTTATGGTCTTTCGAGCAAATTATTTCGGCCTTTGTACCACAAGATAAACATTTTTCTGACGCAAAGTGGCACAAATACTCCCCGTACTCTTTAATACATGCGCTACACACAATCCGAGTCTCCTGCTTGTCCTGTTTTATAGGTTTTTCATCTTGATTGACTAGGACCGTTTCATTGGCCCCGGCTGTTACCATACCCTTTGGATTTGCAACCTGAACCATACCGGCCAAGACAATTACTTTCAGCATTTTCTTTAGAGCTTTCATATCCTCTCCTTTAAAAGATTCAATTACAACCTTGAATTTTGTCCCCAAAACATCGATATCCGCTAATGGTGTCTTTACCTGAAAAGGCTCTGGTCTCTTCTCAACATCGACTGTAACAGAGCCTTGTGCAAATTTGACCACATGTTGGCCTAAATCATTTTCCGCTATCAGTTCGCTGTGAGGTTCAAGCTCAACTAGACTGCGGTTAAAAACTTTAACTATCCCTCTTTGGTCAGCCTTTGTAACAACACGCCCATCCGTCACGATAACCGTACCATCTATTTTTTCCACAGGCGGTCTGGGAGAGAAAACTCTCCATAAGATGGCAACCACGAAAATAGCCGCCACTGCTGAAACTGCGGTTACTGAAAAGAAAATGGCACGCTTACTACATTTTTGTCCAATCCCCTCTTCCATTTGAGGCAGTCTCTTCCCCTCGGTTTCGTTTGATGTCACAGTTTGTTCAAGTTCGCTAAATATACGAGCTGCGCTGGCATTGGGAAGGTCAGGCGCAGGAATCCCTATCAAATCCCACGTTTTTTTGTAGCATAACCACTCTTTTTTACAGCTCTGACAGGTCACAAGATGTTCTTTAAGCAGTGAGCTTTCTCTTTCTGAAATGTCACCGCTAAGCTCGCTTGCAAAAAACCCTGTCACTTTCTTGCAGTCCATTTTATCCCTCCATAAAGGGTTGGAGTCTCAATCGCAAGACCTCCAGGGCACGGCTCATGCGTGCCTCAACGGTCTTTATTGAGATCCCGAGGATCTGTGAAATCTCACCGTACGTCAGTCCGTGATGACGACTCAAGATAAGGACCTCGCGGAAGGGTTCATCTAGACCTGAAATCGATTCATCAATACAAATTTTCAACTCCTGATAATGAAAGTTTTGATCTGGGGGGTTTGATTTTGCGGAAAGCTCTGACTCTTGATCAGACTCGACAAGCGTGGCCGCTCTTCGCCTGACCTCTTTTTTTGAGACATCGATCCATGAATTTCGTGCCATGATAAAAAGTAAGGGTTTTATCCCTCTTTCGGGATGGAGGGTTTCCTTCACCCTCCAGAGCTTTAAGAAGACTTGCTGTAGTATATCTTCAACAAGAGTTTCGTTAGCGCTAGATAGTTTATAAAGGTACTTGTAAATCTCCTGGTGATACAACCTGTATATCTCCGTAAATGCCTCCTTGTCTCCCACTTTTAATCTAGTGGTCAATTCATGCTCCTTTGCGGGAGTAGAATAAATCTTGTGTCTGGAGGTATTGAGTTTTACGGTTGCAAGATGTATAAGCGAAACTCGAACGAATCGAACCCCGAAAGAGAAGGGGC
>SBBU01000063.1 GCA_005239585.1 Planctomycetaceae bacterium | reverse complement strand
AGACTAGATGCTGAGATCAAAAATCCGGCACGCTGGGAAGAGACTTTGAAGCTTGCTGAGGGGCAAAATCGAATCATTGCCCGGCTAGATCAAAAAACTGCCAAGCCCTCCATTGTGAGGCGTTTCTTGATACCCGTTGCGGCAGCATCGGTCTTGTTGATTGCTGTGGCAGTGTGGTTGATGGTGAATCAGCCCGGAGTAGTGCATATAGTCGCAGGTCAGGTTAAGGTCTCAGATGGGCATATCATTACAGATGCCGATCAACGTGGAACGGTCAGGATATTCAATCGCAGTCAAGTTGAACTTGCACCAGAGACTGAATTGGTGGTCAAATCTGAGAAAGAGCATATCGTGCAGATGATCCACGGCTCGGCAACATTTCAGGTGGAAAAGGAAACCAAGCAATTTATTGTCAAGACTGATTGCGCTGAAATTCAAGTTGTTGGAACCAAATTTATTGTTACGGTCCAAGCGACCGAGAAAGGAGAAGAAAAAATGAAAACCTTGATGACAGTGGTGGTGTTAGCTGGGATGGTTCAAGTTGGGAATGCCAAGGGGACTGTGACCGCCAAAGCCAGCGAAATGGTATGTGTTGAACAAGATAAAGAACCTCAGAAGCAGCCCAAACAGGACCTGCCCAAGATTGAGCTCTATATAGAGCTTAGCGCTGGTTTGTTTGGTCTGCAAAGTGCGTGGGCATTAACATGTGAGAAAGACAGCCACAAAGGCAAGGCTTATCACAAGAAAATCCGTGAATTAAAAGAAGAGGTTAATAAGGAGTATCAAGGGGAAGTAGACCGAAAGCAAATCACGGAGTTTTTCGAGTCGTTGAAGAAACAAGAGGTTTTTAAATTTGGTCAGCATGGCAAGTTCTGTGGACTTCGTGGCTGTAATGGACCTACTCACTATACCGTCAAGATTTTTGGAGGGGACAAGGAAAATTCATTTGAATGCTTTTCTTGTCGCAGCAATGACATTGAGGAGTATGCTAAGCGAGAGAAGATTGTGCAGTTCATGATTGCCTTTGTTGAAGAGTACGCCAAGCAGGAACAATCGATTGCCTGCAACTCATGTGTGAAAAGATTTCAGGAGAAAAAGGAGAGTTTTGAGCATACAATGTCGTGCCACTTTGCATCGGGGAAATGCGCATCGTGTGGAGAAAAGCCTAGAGGGATATGCAAGAAAGAGCATTCCCCTATCGATGCAAAGTACTGCCTCGCCTGCGCCAAAAAAGAGGGTGTGTGCCCAATTTGTGGAGAGAAGCTAAGGCAAGACAAAATCAGCGATGAGGATAAAAAGTGGATCAAGCCGGGAACATGCCATCCCAATTCTGGTTGTTGTGGCCGCCGCGAGGATCATAAGGCAGGACCGGAGGCACCTTGTCCACGGTGTGGAAAAGGGACTTGGGTAGGGCATCTTTGTCCCGACTGTGGAGAGAAGCTTGGGGTATGTTGCCATTGCTGGCGCAAAGTGGAGTCAAAATGAGGAGGGGAGGAGGAAATCTGTGCCCAAGTTTTTTTTCTAAAGATTCCGTCCTTTTTCCACTTGCTAGTACTCCTTTGCCTTTGAAATCAGTTCATAGAGTTTGTTCAAGGCCTCTACAGGGGTGAGGGATTCAATATTCAGATTTTTTAGCTCTTCCACGAGGGGATTTATTTCTGGTTTTGCTGTTGCATCAAAAAGATTTATCTGAGTTACTTGAGATTTCTTATCGCGGGTGAGTCTCTCTAGGCCTGAGAGTACGAGCTTGGCCTTTTCTATGACTTCCTTTGGTATCCCTGCCATTGCGGCCACGTGGATGCCGTAGCTTCTGTCTGTTGCCCCTTCAAGTATCCTGTAGAGGAATACAACATCTTTTTTGTGCTCTTGGATCGAGGCGTGGAAATTCTGAACGCCTTTGAGCGAGTCTGAGAGGGCAGTCAGTTCATGGAAATGGGTGGCAAAGAGTGTCCGGGCGCATATATTTTTGTGGATGTATTCGACCACTGCCCATGCGATTGAGACGCCATCGAATGTGCTCGTGCCGCGGCCTATTTCATCGAGTATTAAAAGGCTCGAGTTGGTTGCATTGTTGAGGATATTTGCAGTCTCGTTCATTTCGACCATGAATGTTGACAGACCCCGCGATATCTCGTCAGCTGAGCCAATGCGCGTAAAGATCCTGTCGACAATTCCGATCGTTGCCTTGGATGCTGGGACGAAGCTTCCTATCTGTGCCATGAGGCAATTCAAGGCTATCTGCCGGATGTATGTAGACTTGCCCGCCATGTTGGGGCCCGTTATGAGGAAGATGTTCTTCGCTTCCATATCAATGTCATTGGGCACAAAGTTACTTAGAGTCTTTTCAAGTACAGGATGTCTTGATCCCTCTATTTTCAATATTGGTTCTGACACTATTCTCGGTCTGATATAATTATTCTGATCTGCCACGTCAGCAAGTGAGAGGAGCACATCTAAAACTGCGATAGCCGAGGCGCTTCTTTGGATGCGGATCAGTTCTTTTTGGCACTGTGACCTGATCTGCTCGAATATCCTTTGCTCAAGCTGGTTTGTCCTTGTTTGCGCGCTGAGTATCTTTGCCTCGTGCTCCTTTAGTTCGCTGGTTATATAGCGCTCCAGATTTTTTAGGGTCTGTCGCCTGACGTAATCTATCGGGACCTTGTTTTTGTATGAGTTAGTGACCTCAATGTAATATCCAAAGACGCTGTTGTAACCTATCCTGAGATTTGAAATGCCGGTCCGTTTCTTTTCTCTTTGTTCCAGTTCCAGCAAAAACTTGGCAGAATTATCTTTGAGTGATCTGAGTTCATCCAGCTCTTGATTGTATCCTGCCTTTATTATTCCGCCTTCAGAGAGGACTGTTGGCGCGTCTTCATTGATCGAGTCATCCAGCAGTTTCTGAACGTCTTCCAGTGGATCAATCTGGGTGTGAATATTCTGAAGGATGGTAGTGTTGAACCAGGAGATTGAGGATTTGATATTGGCTAGGGGTTTGATTGATATTTTCAGCCCTACAAGGTCTCTTGGCGATGCGCGCAACGTACCAATTTTGCCCGCCAACCTCTCTAGGTCCTGTATTGTGCGAAGCTTTAACCTTAGATCTTTTCTGTCGGCATCAGACTTGAGCTGATCTACACCATCCAATCGGTTCACGATTTGATCAATTCGGTTTAGCGGTGAAAGGAGCCATTCATAAAGGAGTCTGCTCCCCATCTTTGTGTTTGTCTTGTCCAAGACCCAAGCCAGTGTCCCTTGATTTTGCCCGTCTACGAGTCTGCCAGTGACTTTCAGGGACTGGAGGGTATTTGAATCAAGTATCATGAAATCTTTACGTGTTACCATCTGGATCTTGTTGATGTGGCTTATAGGGCCGCGTGAGGTGTTCTTTAAATACCCAATAATGGCCCCAGCGGCATAACCTGCAGTCTTGAGCTTTAGGCCAAAGCCATCGAGACCAATGACTTGGAAATGGTCGAGCAAGGTTTGATTATCAAAGATATAGTCAGGTACTTGTGTGATTAGAGTCTTGCTGAAATTGATTCTTTCAGCCTGACTTGATGGCAGGAGGCATTCACTCGGTTTTATTCTGTTGAGTTCATCGTATAGTTCAGTTGTGGATTCGAGATCCTCTGCATAAAAGCTTCCGGTTGAAAGGTCGAGCCATGCAAGTCCGATTGAATCTGATCCGCCTGAACGGGCGCAGAAAACTGAGGCGAGGTAATTTGTATTTACTTCATTGAGTATTGATTCATCTATAAGCGTACCGGGGGTTATTATTCTCGTCACCTGTCTATCGACAAGTTTTCCGGGTCTTGCCTCTTCCATTTGTTCGCAGATCGCGACCTTGTAGCCGGCCTTGAGCAGTCTGTTTATATACGTATCTGCAGAATGATGCGGGAAGCCGGCCATTGGGAATTTTATCTCGCCTGATTGTCTTTTTGTGAGTGTTATGGAGAGTGTCTGGCTTGCGCGTACGGCATCGTCGTTGAACATCTCGTAAAAGTCGCCCAGTCGGAAGAGAAGGATCTCTTCAGGATAATTCTTTTTGATTCGTTGATATTGTTCGACCAGAGGGGTTAATTCTCCCATTTTTGAATTTTTGCAGTAAAGCCTAGAGTTTAGAGATTAGGGTTTAGAGATTCAAGCCTGAGGAGGTCAGATTCCTCCGCGCCCGCCTGCTATCGTGCATGGCTTGTCGCCGGGAGACTATTTTCTACGCTTTGCGAGCGTTGCTGCTAATTCCTTTTTCGCCCATGCTGGCCAGTCAAGGATCACGAGGCGCACACCTTCATATTTATTGAGGGCCTTGCCTTTTGTAGTGCCCTTGAGTTTGCCATCTAGTCTGTGAATCTCTGCGAATTTTTTGGCTAGATAATCCAAGATTTCAGTTGCCCTGAGTGCAAATTCCTCTTTTGACTTGGCCTTGATTTCGATTGTCCCCGCGCCTTTAGGTGTTTGTGTATAGATGGGTGAAAGGGGCCCAACTCGCGACCAGAATTTATCCCAGTCAGCTGGTATCTCGCCATGCAGTTTTGATATATCCTCAAGTTCATCTGCTATGGCCGGGAGCCTCTTTTGCATTGATTCCGGCGTGCGGCCTTGGTTTTCTCCATGTTCTAGATAATTCAAGGCCCGTTTCAGCGCATTCTTGCTCATCTCCTTAAGTGGCTTTTGTTCCTTTGTCTTGGGATCGAAAAGACTAGTGTCAGGAGTGAGCTTTTCAAGTATTTCATCCGGCATGGCAACTACATGATATAGGCATGATAGCTTTACATCAAAAAAAGCATCACCGGTGATGCTTTTTTTAACCAAACGTGATACGCGCATATATCTTTCAGCTGTAATCTTGGAAAAGCGGACGTGTTTTTTCAGCCATCTCTGCCAGGCAGTCTTGTCACCTGAATTGTCAAGATCTTCTTTTGTGGTGATGAGCTCGTTTCCTATTTTTACTGCAATCCTGGTGAGATTTTTTAGAGCTCGCTTTTTCTCTTTCGCCTCTTCCCTTTTAAAGGCGAGGATATTATTTGTATGTTGTACAATTTGGGGATTGTTAAGGACATCCCCTCTGACAGGTTTTAACATGCCCATAGAACCTCCAAAAATTATTCGCCTCTGCCGAATACCTCGCCCCTATGGAGCGAGGATGAATGGCGAGGCGAACCTGCCGTAGCTCGAAGAGCGAAGGCAGGTTGGCTTCGGCCTTCGCCGACCGTAGTCGGCTACGGCCGACGAAGGTCGGCGAATGAAGCATCGTCGTATCCACATACCGCACAGCTTAATGTGCGGAGCTTCATTTTTGTTTTTCTGGTTTTTCAGGATCGATTCCCCAATCTTTGAGGACCTGCGCGGCCACCGCGCCAACGGTAGTTACAATATGTCTCTTTTGTGTTTCATCCCAAATGTGGCACGTTGATGTGTCGCCTGCAAGTTTCACCACACTATTCACATAGTCTTTTGCTTCTTTAGCAGAGAGCAGTTTTCCTATCGTCCATATTGCAGACCCTTTCACATACGAGTTCTCATCATTCAACAACTCGGCAACGTTCTTGGCATATTCCTTTGCTTGCATCCAGCCCAACGCCTCCGCTGCATCCGCTCTCAGCCGCTCGTCTTTATCCTTCAACAGAGCTGTTACGTCCTTGGCATACTCTTTTGCTTGCATCAAGCCCAACGCCTTCACTGCATTCGTTCTCACCCACACGTCTTTATCCTTCAGCAGGGCCGCGATGTCCTTGGCATACTCTTTCGCATCCATCCAGCCCAACGCCCGCGTTGCATTCGCTCTCAACAGATTGTCCTCATCCTTCAGCAGGGCCGCGATCTCCTTGGCATACTCTTTTGCTTGCATCAAGCCCAACGCCTCCACTGCATAGGTTCTCACCCACACGTCTTTATCCTTCAGCAGGGCTGCGACGTCCTTGGCATACTCTTTTGCATCTGGGTCACCGAGTATTTTGAGTGCATTGGCTCTGACTGTAGCATCCTTATCCTTGAGGTTTTGGAGTGCCTTGGCGATCTCGGCCTTGCGGTCTTGGTCTGGCTGTTCCTGCACCTAACCATTCGTGCCCAGTAGACTTGTGGCCAACAAAAAAATTGCATGCTTCATGGTTTCATCCTCGGTTTGAATGTTGAATTTTCCATCTCGCCTTCGCAGGGGACCACGTCTGTAAAGACGTGGAGGAATGCGTGTTTTCCTGTTTCGGCGGGATGTCGCCTCGCCGAAGGCGAAGCTCGCCAACTGGGCGGCCAGCCGAAGAATCGAAAGGCCCCATGGCTGTGAAGCCGTGGGTCTCCATTTTTATCCTGCCTTTTCCACCTGCCATAAGCCTTTAGGTGTTGAGTGTTTACTTGGGTGCTGGTGCGTTCTTTCTGCCTGCGATTGTCTTGCGAGGGCCTTTTCTGGTCCGGGCGTTGCTTCGGGTCCTTTGTCCTCGGACAGGCAGGCCTATTTTATGTCTTGTGCCTCGGTAACAGCCGATTCTGATCAATCTGTGAATATTTTCTTGAAGCTGTCTTTTCAGGACGCCTTCTACCGGGTGATCGCGTTCTATTACGGCATTTATTTTGGATATCTGTTCGTCGGTCAGTTTTCCTCCGCGGATCTGTACATCGATATTTGCCTTTTGCAGGATAACTTTTGCATTTGCGCGCCCGATTCCGTAGATATACATTAGCGATATTCCAATGGGCTTGTTATCAGGGATATTTACACCAGCTACGCGCGGCATCTTACAATATTAAAAGTCTGAGATTTTTCATTTGATTCATCCTTGACGCTGCTTATGTTTGGGATCATCACAGATCACCATTATCCTTCTGTGGCGTCTTATAATCTTGCACTGGTCACAAATCTTTTTTACTGATGGTCTCACCTTCATTATTTTTCCCTTCTTATAATCCTGCCCCTTGTTAGATCATAAGGTGACAGCTCTACAATCACCTTGTCACCGGGCAGGATCCTTATAAAGTTCATACGCATTTTACCAGATACATGTGCGAGAACAAGATGTCCATTCTTCAGGGATACTCTGAACATCGCATTAGGCAGAGACTCTTTTACTATAGCCTCTACTGTAATTGCCTCGTCAGCCATGCGTTAGGACAAATTAGCAAAAGGTTATGGCAATGTCAATACCTCCGGCCCAGAGTGTGTTATTGCCACTGTATGCTCAAAATGGGCCGAGAGTTTTCCATCTCTGGTAATGACAGTCCAGTTATCGCTTTGAGTCTTTACTTCATCAGTGCCTTCATTGACCATTGGCTCGATGGCGAGTACGAGGCCCGGTTTTATGGTGATATCGAAATTCTGTACTGGGGTCATAACAAAATTTGGCACCTGCGGGTCTTCATGAAGATTCTGGCCGATGCCGTGTCCTACATATTTCTTTACGACAGAATATCCGCGCGACTCGACATGATTTTGTATCTTGGCAGATACCTCAGAGAGTCTCATATTTGGCCTCAGTATTTTTATTGCCTCTGAGAGTGAATCTCTGGTTGTGTTAACTAGGCGCTGTGCGTCATCTGAAACATCACCTACCGGGATAGTAACAGCAGCATCTCCGACATATCCCTTGAATGTAACGCCTACATCAATCTTCAGCAGATCGCCTGACTTTATGCTTCTCTTGTAACTTGGGATTCCATGGACAACTTCACTGTTCAGTGATGTGCAGACAGAGGCGGGAAAATTGCGATAGCCTTTGAATGTGGGTGTTCCCCCTTGCTTTGTGATAAATTGTTCAACCATGTCGTTAATGTCGCCCGTTGTTATTCCTACTCTTATGCTGCGTTTAACGAGTTCAATCGTTTGTCCAACTATTCTCCCCGCCTGCCTCATAATAGCAATCTCCCATGGTTCTTTTAATATAGGTGCCATATGATTACAATCGTGAGATTTGCATTTCTATTCCGAGAGTTCCACTGCGCAGGCAAGTTCCAAATAATCTCCAATTCCCAGTGTCAGGTCAAAAAACATGTTTTATGATCTTATTTTGAGGCTGGCAGGGCTTGCAAAAGTAGTTTGTAAGTTTCATCCGGTGAATGAGAGGCATCTACTTGAAGAAGAATTGACTTGGCCTCGTAAAAGTCGAGCAATTCGCTTATCGTCTTGCTGTACTCTTTGAATCTGAGCCTGATTGCCGCGACATTGTCATCTGTCCTCTGATATAACTCTCCTCCGCATTTATCACAGGTGTTTTCCTTTTTTGGAGGTATGTGCTTTAAATGATAGTTTGCGGCGCAGTTCCTGCAGACTCGTCTTCCTGAGAGTCTTTCAATGACAACACGCTCGGGGGATGAAAAGTAGACTACGCCATCTAATTGGGTAATATTGTCGAGCGCGATTGCCTGATGCTTGGTCCTTGGAAATCCATCGAGCACAAAACCTTTGATCTCTTTTAATTTGTCCTGAATTATAGCTATTACCACTTCATCAGGGACGAGGAGCCCCTTGTCCATATAGTCCCTGGCCCTTACTCCTGTCTCCGTACCCATTTTTGCGGCTTCTCTTAGCAGATCGCCGGTAGAGATGTGTGCAAGACCTTTCTCTTGGCAGAGAAGTTCAGCCTGAGTCCCCTTTCCAACGCCTGCCGCACCAAGGAATGAAAGTTTCACCCTGCTCTTTGGACTAGTCCAAGACTAGCCCCTCCACAAAATTTTGTTTCATAATGCACATTTGGTTCCACCGTCATCACTGGTCAAGTGCGGGGCTCATCTCCTACCACGCATTGGTGATGAACTGCCTACAAAGCCGGTGTAATGATGTAAAAGCAGGTACGATTCGATTTTTTGGATGAGGTCAATGCAAACACCGACCACAATCAGAATTCCAGTACCGCCGAGGAATGCTACCAGGTAACGCCGTGTACCCAGTACATTTGCCGCAATATCAGGCAATAGAGAGATAGTGCATAGAAATACGGCGCCAAAGAGAGTTATCCGGGCAAGTATAAAAT
Organism: Planctomycetaceae bacterium; assembly: GCA_005239585.1. The sequence continues at coordinate 2,621 of SBBU01000063.1, read as the reverse complement.
CAATATGTCTTTCTGTAGGTTCGCCCGGTCTTATCCCGGGGACAAAGTTGCCATATTCCTTCAGGTTATTTGCAAGCTCCTGAGGTTTATAGAAGAGATATGTCCAAAAGTATGAAAAGAACATTATGAAGACGACATAGAGCAGGGCATATAAGAAATGACCCGGCACTAGTTCATCCTCTAACCAACGCAAAAAGGGGATCTGTGCCAGTATGTAAGGAATTGACATTAGTGCGCTTGCAAATATTACCGGCATGACGCCTGCTGTATTTACCCTGAGCGGGAGGTAATTTCGTGAACCCATTACCATCCTGCGGCCCCTGAATTGTTTAGCGCTCTGTATTGGAATCCTTCTTTGACTCTGAGTTATGGCAACTATTGCGGCAATGACTACCACATAAATCACGAATATTGCTATTACGTTCTTCAGGAATTCAGGCTGTGAATTCACTTGGTTGATCATATCACCTACAATTAGCGGCAATCTTGATAGGATGCCGATCATTATCAACACCGATGCCCCGTTTCCTATTCCGAGCTCGCTTATTTGCTCACCCAGCCACATTACAAAGATGCCTCCGGCAGTGAGGCCGGCTACCATCATTATCCACATGTCTATTGTATCTCCAGTTGCAATGCCTCTGGGGCCCATGACAGCCTTGACCATGAAAAAGGCCTGGATTAGACATATAGGCACAGCGAGCAGTCTTGTATATTGATTGATTCTTCGCTGTCCTCCCGGTCCCTCTTTGGCAATTGCCTCCAGACGTGCATCTACCTTTGTCAGGAGCGACATGATGATGCTAGCCGTTATGTATGGACCAATTCCCAGCGAGCATAGTCCGGCCCGGCCAAATGCGCCGGCTGAGATTATCTGCAGCATTCCCCATAAGAAACCCTGCTGGTCTTGATATGCTGACTTGACTTTATTTGGATCAACACCGGGCAGTATGATATGCGCGCCTACTTCGAAGATTGTGATTAGCAGGAGAGTTACAAAAATCCTGTCGCGGAGTTCTTTGATCTTGAAGACATTGCCAAATGTCTGGAGGATGTTCATTGTCTAGCTTATTCAATGACCTTGGCTTGGCCTTTTTTAGCCCTGATCTTCTTTATGGCTTGGCGGGAGAATTTTTGCGCAATTATCACGAGTTTCTTGGTTAAAAGGCCGTTTGTTATTTTTACCGGGATATTCGGGTCTGTGATTAGCTTTTGCTCGAGGAGCTTTTGGGGATCGACGGTTTCATTTTCATTAAATTTCCGCTGAATAGCTGTCAAGGAGACACGCTGTAAGGTTGAAACTTGTTTTCGCTCAGACTTTTGACATGTACCACCGGCCTTGGTTATCTTGGCCTCTGCTGATTTTGACCAAGCGTCGGCAACAACCGTCAATTTTTTTGCGATATTACCATTGCCAAGAATCTTTACCGGGCCTTTATGAATTACTCCTGTTTCAATCAGCGTTGCAGTAGTAACTTGATTTCCATCCTGAAACACATTCTCAAGGGTTTTCAAATTTACAACTTGATACACAGTCTTGAATCTATTATTGAAACCGCGTTTAGGGACTTTGCGCGGGAGCGGCATCTGGCCGCCTTCGAAGTATGGCTGGTAGCTGATGCCTGATCGGGTGTTCTGACCTTCATTACCTTTGCCGCATGTCTTGCCATAGCCGGAAGATTCACCTCTTCCAACCCTGAATCTCTTTCTCCAGCCGAGCTTTGCCTTTCTAATATCTAGTAGATTCATTTTACCCCGAGTGGTTTGGGTTCTGCCGTAAAGATCCTGACACCGCGTAGATGTTCGATCTGCTCTTTGCTTCTGATCCTGCGTAATGCCTCAAAAGTAGCCTTGACAGAATTTACGGCATTTCGGGATCCGAAGAGTTTAGTCAGACAATTTTTCACACCAGCAAGTTCAAGGACAGATCTGGCTGAGGCGCCTGCCCTGAGACCTGTACCAGCACTGGCGGGTCTTAAAAGTATTCTTGTCGCCTTGAACTTGTGGAATATTTGGTGTGGGATCGTATTTCCCTTGGCAACGGTGATGGTAATAACGTTTCTTCTGGCCTGTCTCGTTGCTTTTTCCACTGCTAATGGTACTTCATTAGCTTTTCCATAGCCCCATCCAACCCTTCCATTGCGATTGCCTGTCACACAAAGGGCAGTAAAACTCATTCTTTTGCCGCCGGCGATTACCTTGGTGGTTCTAGTGATCCGCACCACTATTTCTTCGAACTGCTTCTCCTCGTCTGGAGTAATCCTGACAGGGTCTATAAAGTCTCCCATTTTTTTTAACCTGGAAGGAAGATCATAGTTTTAATTCACAGGTTTTTCAAGTGATTTCTTCCGAGGGAATTTGAGACGCGATAGATTTTAGAATTCAAGGCCTGCTTTGCGGGCGGCATCGGCGAAGGCTTTGACTCGGCCATGGTAGCGATAGTGTCTGCGGTCGAGTACAACTGTTTTAATTCCTTTTTCGAGGGCCTTTTTTGCGATTTCTTCCCCAACCATCTGTGCGCCTTTTATATTGCCTCCAACACGTTCTTTGAGTTTTAACGAATTTGCAGCTACCAGTGTTTTGGAGAGATCGTCATCGATGATCTGTACATAAAAGTGTTT
>SBBU01000083.1 GCA_005239585.1 Planctomycetaceae bacterium | reverse complement strand
TGATTTGTTAACATCAGAACGCAAGTTAGAGAAAAAAATCGAGGCGGAATCATATATTCCAGGCAGTCTTATTGGCGTATGGGAGGATATGGCCTTTATCAGATATGAAACAACGCTTGTTGGTGTTAATATAAGCTCTGGCACAGTTTGGAAGACGAATCTTCCACGCGATGCAAGAGTTGTCTGCAACGAAAAATATGCTTTAATAATCGAGTCAGATGGCAAAACCAAGGCCGAGTCTGCAATTATTATAGATAACAAAACTGGTAAGCGGAAAGAATGTGGTACGGTTGCTACTAAACCAAGTAAATGTACACTTGTGTATGAGGATAACCTAGTAATCGTGTCAGATAATAACCTTATGGCATTTCCTATACCAGACTTGAAACCCAAGTGGAATGTAGCATTTTCCAGATCAAAACCCGATCTCTCTTCAATTAAAATCTCTGGAAATTTAATCGCGTTATGCTCAAACACAATGTCATCCGATGGAAGTTATTCATATAACGTGGCTTTGTTCAAAACCTCATCAGGAGACAGAGTGCAGGAACTGAAGAAGGAGGGTCAATCACGCTTACCTGCTGAGATAGCAATTGCAGGAGATAAACTAACGATAAAGACAAATGAGCAGGTGGAGGTTTACCGGTGATCAAATTTGCGGTACTGTTTGTGCCGATTGTGATTTCCTTTGATCGAGAGATCAGCTCGATGCAGGATCAGATCACGGAAAAGAAGATTGAGGAGGCTGTTGAAAAGGGTCTCAAATACCTGGAGGCCAACCAGAATGAGGATGGCTCTTGGAGCTGTCTTATAGGACAAAAAGCCGGGGAGCAATACCACGGCAAGAATGGAAAACATGTAGGGGTGACTTCATTAGCCGGGATTGCACTTATGATGAATGGCAGTTTCTCTGAGCGAGGAAAGTATCACAAGTCATTTAAAAAGACCCTTGATTTCGTGCTCTCATGTGTCACAGAGGATGGTTATATAACATATGATGGCACTAGGATGTATAGCCATGCATTTGCAACACTTTTTTTGTCATATGCTTACGGGATGACAAAAAGAGATGACATAAAACAAAAGCTTAAGAAATCTGTCAATCTGATGGCATATGTTCAAAACAAAGATGGAGGCTGGAGATATTCCCCCTCACCAACAGACGCAGACATTTCGATTACCGTTACTGTCTTACAGTCATTGAGGGCTGCTAAAACCACAGGAATCTCTGTCCCGATAGATACAATCGCAAAGGCATCAAAATATATTAAAGATTGTGCAACATCCCATGGTTTTTCATATCAAAACAAGACCAGCGCAACATTTAATGATACGCGTGTTACATATTCACTTACTGCCGCTGGTATCGTTTCTCTCCAATCAATGGGGACATACGATTCAGCAGAAATAAAAAAGGGACTGCACAGACTTAAAAATTACCACGAACTAAAGTGGGGCAAGTACCATTATTTCTACGGGCACTACTATGCATCTCAGGCGATGTATTTGGCTGGCGTAGAATATTGGAAAAACTACTTCAAGCTGGCCTCAACAGAGATCGTTTCAAAGCAAAATGAAAATGGGAGCTGGAAGGATGATGTTGGCCCTACATACGCTACTGCAATGGCCTGCATAATCTTACAAATCCCTAATGAAACATTTCCGATCTTCCAAAAATAACTAAATGGAAGCTTGTTCGGTGTCATAATGGAAGAATGGTATATAGTAATTAACGACCAGAGTTATGGTCCATACGCAAAGGAAGCGTTGATCGAATTCCTTCTGGACGGAAGAATAACAGATCAGTGCCCAGTATGGAGAAATGGTATGCTTGACTGGGCTAGGATGTGTGATCTCCCTGATTTTGAAATCCAGTCAGTAATAGAAGCTCCACCACCACTTCCTCCACCACCCCCTCCAGAACTAGAAGAAAAAAAACCAGAAAAAGACAAACCTGTTGCTGATAAGGAGATAGTAAAGGAAGATAAAACACGCTCCAATACCAAAATATGCCCAAAGTGCGGGGGAATTTTGGCAATGGATGACAACATATGCAAATGGTGTGAAAAAGAACCAGCAAAGAGTCCCACAGAGAAAAAGACTCATGACGAAACACCTGTCCAAAAGAGAGAGACTGACAAAGAACCAAGACCTGCTCTTCCTCCAAGAAGGCTAGTAGGCAAAAAGATAATTGATCAACCCAAAATGCGTCATGAAATAGATCCGCTAAAGCGCCGTAAACTTGCTGGGGTGATTACCGCATGGGTCTCAGGAGGATTAGCTTTTGTAGGAATGATTCTTCCTTGGGTCTCATATAGCGCGGGTATATTCGGTCATTATACAGCAAGCGGGTTTAATCTCACTCAGGTACCTGAGGTCATTCTTGCCTTCATCTTCATCTTAATTGGAATTGCTCTATCTGTCGGAGCTTTCTTTATAGAGGGTTCATCAATACAAAGGATGTTTGGCTGGTTTCTTACTGCCACAAGCGCAATATCTGC
>SBBU01000150.1 GCA_005239585.1 Planctomycetaceae bacterium | reverse complement strand
GCCTCATCATCAGGCGATTTTTTGGCCTTTGCTAATGCATTTTCCAGCATGATTTCAGCAGTCGCTTCTTCCACTAGACGCTGCTTTTCTTCAGGAGTCAATCCAGTCGATTCCGGACTCTCCTTCTTGTCATTGATTTTATGATAAATCACAAATGCGATAGCGCCTGCTATAATCAAAAACACAAATACTGTAAGTATCGTGAACCCCACACCACTTTTTTTCGGCGCTTGTTGCCTTTTTGTAACCTGTATTTCCCTGTCAGGATCCACAACGGCAACCCCTACTTCTGTAGTTTGATCTTTTACTGGTGCGTCATCACTTGAATCAAAAGTTAATATTGTATCCCCTATCCTAATCACATCACCCGGTTTTAATTTTGTGCTCTTTACTGACTTGCCATTGACATAGGTACCGTTGTGCGAGTTTAGGTCTACTATGTAGACTCCATCCGGTTGCAGTTCTATCTTGCAGTGGTTCCTTGATACTATGGGATCACGTATTTTCCCCCCTGCGCCTGAGCCTCGGCCGAGAACGGTTATTGAACTAACCGCAATTGCCTTGCCCTTATCTTCCCCTTTTTCTACGACAAGTCTTGGCATCGACACCCCTAATAGCTTTTATGTAGTAGTATAATTTTAATATTTTCTTATTCAACTACAAGAACAACGGGGCAAAAAGTGACTGTTCAAAAATGTGTGGGATTTTATATAAACAGCATTTCTCGAGTTCAATTCTTGATTTTATAGCCTCGAGCACAGATTATTTAACACTTACAACTTTTTCCCACACATCTTTGAACAATTACCATCGAAATCACAACTTGACATTCATCAGGCAGCGACTGTAATATCCCCCGCAATGCCGCCAACTGCTCCTCCTTATTTGAGGACTGATCCCCAGTCACCAGCCCATCTTCAGCCAAGCCGGTCTTAAAAGATTTTGGGTGTTTGGCATCCCTAAGCCATAAAAATAGACGATTGCGTGCTATGGTAAATAACCAGCTTGAAAAACCAGCAGGTTCAGTGCATCTTTCCAGTGATGAATAAGCACTTATGAATATCTCCTGAACCACATCATCAGCAGTATGGTGATCGCCAATCCTGGAATAAATGTAGCTGTAGATCGGCTGGTGATACCGCTTTACAAGCTCATTAAACTGCTCTTTTTGTCCATCCTGACAAGAGCGAACGAGCTCTGCATCAGACTGACCCATCAGCAACATTTTACTAATAGCAAACATAGCTTCATAGAGATTCTATAATGTAAATAACAAAAATCGGGATTTTACTGCATGCTTGAACAAAGAAAATCACCTTTCTGCTTTAACCGAGAACTTGATTCAGCGCCACGCAAACCTGAGCTTGACTAGCAAGTACAATCATGTAATCATTTCACATCTATGATTCGCCTTGTAGCAGCACTCATAACAGCAGTTTCACTCTTGGGAGCACAGGAAAAAACAGAGTTTAAGCTGCTGGTAGAGGAACTAGTGCTTGAGAATGGCATGCGAATTCTCGTTGTGGAAAGACACGAGGTACCGCGAGTTTTCTGCTCGCTGTGGTGGCGTGTAGGGTCTGTAAACGAGCGTCCTGGCCTCACTGGACTCTCACATTTCTTCGAACACATGATGTTCAAAGGGACAGAACGAATCGGCACCACTGATCCAAAGAAGGACGCAGAGCTAAATCAAAAGATTGAGCAGACAATGGAAAAGTCAAGGGCCATAAAGCTGGCACGCCTTGAGGCAAAGAGACGCGGTCTTCCACCTGATCCTAAACTTGAAGAGGACTATAAGGTACTCTGGAAACAATACGAGGAACTAGTTGCTGAACAGAAGAAAATTTCTGTAGGTGAGCATCTTTCAAAGATTTATCAGTCACACGGTGGCACTGGCTTGAATGCAACAACATCAAATGATCGAACCAATTACTTTGTAGAACTGCCAACAAACAAAATTGAGGTATTTTTCTGGTTAGAATCAGATCGATTCTCAAAACCAGTCTTTCGCGAGTTCTATTCAGAGCGTGAAGTAGTGAAAGAGGAACGGCGTTTACGTTACGATTCCACACCAACAGGCCTCATAAACGAATCGTTCTGGGCAATGTTCTGGCAGTCTCACCCCTACAAATGGCCAGTTATCGGATGGATGAGTGATATTGATCAATATACTCTTGCTGACGCTCAACGTTATTTTGATACCCACTATTCACCTCAGAATTGCACTGCTATTTTCGTAGGAAATGTCAAGGCAAGCGACGTATTTACTCTTGCCAAGAAATACTTTGGACAGCTAAAGCGATTCAAAACCAATCCAGATCCCATAGTTACACAGGAACCAGAACAAACTGTTGAGCGGAGAATATCTTCAGAAGCTGACGCACAACCACAACTTTCAATCAGATGGCATGCCCCATCCGGAGTACACAAAGAGACCCCTTGTGTTGAACTACTCACGCTCATTTTGTCAGGCCGCTCAGGCCGGCTCCATTTGCCCCTGGTGGAGGATAAAAAACTTGCGCTCAACACAAGTTCGTTCTACTGGTCCCTTAAATATGGAGGTCTACTTCAGATCAATGCAACACCCCGCCCTAATGTAAAATTTGAAGACCTAGAGGCTGCCATAACAGAGATCGTAGAGGAGATCCGTAAAAATGGCATCACTGAACGAGAGCTCCAGAAGGTAAAGAATCAGGCAATGGTGGAACTCTTTCAAAGCCTTGAAAGCTATTATGGAATCTCTCAACAGCTCGGCTACTATGAGACAATTGGCACATGGCATGATATGTTTGCATTCGTCAAGGGGATTGAAAAGACGACAGCTGAAGATATTAAACGATGTGCAGTAGAATACCTGAGGCCAAATGCCCGTAATATACTTTGGATAAAACGGAAAGAAAAAAAATGAGTTCCACTGAATCTGGAAAAATCTGTTTGAATACGCTTTTAGCATCCATTATATGCACGATAGCTGCATGCGGGCTGCCGCAGTCACAAGATATTCCTAATCATCCTGACAAGCTCAATTTCCATGAACTCAAATTTCAGATCCCAGACCCGGCCACTATGCACACACAGCTTTCCAATGGTATGGTCACATATCTCCTTGAAGACGAATCTCTGCCTCTCGTTCATCTACAAATCCTCCTCCGCGGCGGCTCCTTCTGGGATCCAAAGGGAAAGCAAGGGGTTTCAGCTATGACTGCCTCACTCATGCGAACAGCCGGAACCAAGAGACGCAGCCCAAAGGAAATTGATGAAGAGCTGGAATTTTTGGCGGCTAGCATAACGATCTCCCTTGGAACCACCTCAGGTTCAGCATCGCTTTCTGTCCTCAAGAAAGACCTAAACAAAGGCCTTGAACTCTTGGTTGATATGCTTCGTAATCCGGCCTTTCAGCAGGAGAAACTTGATCTTCTCAAGGCACAGATGGCTGAACAGCTCAAGGCACGCAACGATCACACATCATCAATTGAAGCCCGTGAAGCAGCTCTGCTGCTCTATGGAGACTATCCCATCAACCATCTCACAACAAAGGCATCAATAGAGTCCATCACACGCCAAGACCTCCAGACATGTCATGAGAAAAATTTTTATCCTGCCAACATGATTATAGCTGCAGCCGGGGCATTTAAACGCAGTGAACTGATTAAAAGGCTTGAAGAGGCCTTTAAAGAGATGCCAAACAAGGATACGAAATTCGAAATCCCCAAGGTTACTCACAATCCTCAACCGGGAATTTATTGCTTCCACAAAGAGGGCAAGAATGTTACCCAAGGGCGCGTCACAATTGCACATCTTGGGATAGATATTCATCATCCAGATGTACAGGCCATACGTGTTATGAGTTACATCTTTGGCGCTGGTGGATTCAGTTCCCGTTTGGTTCAGAGAGTCCGAAGTGATGAAGGCCTTGTATATGATGTCCGAAGCGATTTCCTGCCCGGAACTGAGTATACAGGGGCCTTTCAAATCAGATTTCAATCAAAAAGCGAATCCTGTGCCTATGCAGCAAAGCTATGCCTTGAAGAGCTTGCGAAGATCCAGCAAAACCAAGTCACCGAGCAGGAGCTCAAAGATGCTCAAAAGTTCTACCTCGACGCATTTCCAGGACTATTCTTCAAGACAAAATTCCAGACTGTTAACACGTTTGCTACAGCAGAACTCAATCGAATACCAAAAGATTACTACCAGACATACCGTGAAAAAATCGCCAAGCTGACTGTACAAGACATCCAACGTGTGGCTAAGCAACACCTTCACACCGATCGATTTGTTTTTATATTGGTAGGGGACATCCCTGCGATCAAAAAAGGTGATAAACACGCCAAACTTTCAGATTTAGGGAGACCCATCGACATCCCCCTCTCCGATCCTCTCACCCTCGAACGTCCTAAATCGGGTTCCTAGCACCGTATCTTTTTATTCTGTATATATAAGAGATGGTCATTAAATGCTTTGATTCACAAATTAAACCTGCAATAATTGCCAATATCGAAAAGGAGAGCTTATGGCACAAGCTATAATGATATTTTGTTATCTTGCTGGCTTTGTCGTTCAAGATAACATAGATAAGCTATTAAAAGACCTGGGGGCAGATGATGTTACAGTAAGGGAAAATGCCACACAAAAGCTAATAGAAATGTGGGAAGATGATAAGGTACGAAGGCAGGTAGAGGATCTTTCAAAAAGCGCCAAAGATGAGAGACTTGTCAAGAAAATTGTGTCTAAAAAGGATTCGTATAACATAGAGTTTAGTCCTTGTCAAAAAATCTGAGATGAAACATTTGGTTTATCTCAT
>SBBU01000123.1 GCA_005239585.1 Planctomycetaceae bacterium | reverse complement strand
TGTGCTCTCCTGCTTGCTCTGTGGCCTCCTTCAATGAGTGTATGTAAGTTGCATAATCACAATAAGTTACGGCACAAAAAAGTGTTGACAAGCGAGTGTAACACCCTTTACAAATTATTATTTTATTGATTGTAGTGTAGATCTGGATAAAATAGTCATTCGTTGGAGAAGGGGATCAAATTTCTGCTGGGGGTTGTAGCCGCTTTTCTTATAATCACGGCTGATTCGTGTCTGAGGCGGCCAATCTATAACGAGAAGATTGAGATTCCAAAGGTATCACCAGATGTGCGGATTCAGGTGGCGCTTACTCGGTTTTCGGCACGTCCTTCAATCCATGTCTATGTAAGGGGTGGATTTGAGCTCAAGGGACCTGAACAGTTCATAAAGGGAAATGACCTTGAATGTACAATCAGCTACAAAGATGGCAAGCTCCTCATAGGTGGCTTTTTTTTTGAAGATTCTCCTGTGAGACTTTCGACAACTGGTGCAAGGATTAAATTTGACACCACTCAATACTATGGAAGCATGATCTTCCATTTTTCAGACCGTTTTTTGATCGTGAATGAAGTCCCGCTTGAAAAGTATCTGGAGGGAGTAATAGTAAGGGAAATGTCTGCGAACTGGCCAAAAGAGGCCCTCAAGGCGCAGACGATTGCAGCACGAGCATATGCGCTCTATGAAATGAGGAGTGAAAGGGTCAGAAGCGTAGAGAAATTATTTGATCTTTACGACGATGAGAGGTCTCAGGTCTATATCCCTGAAGAGCCCGATCAGTTCATAACTGACCTTATTGAGGGAACAAAGGGTATGGTCCCCGTTTATAACGACAAGGTCGTTTATACGCTCTACAGCTCCACCTGCGGTGGCCACACAGAACCTGCGTGGGAGGCGCTCGATGTCTATCCAAGGGTCTACCCTCTCTCTGGGGTATCGTGCAGTTTTTGCAAGGGATCAAAGTACTACAACTGGAGCACAAAGTTTTCATTGAAGGAGGCATCGCAGAAGCTATTGGATGGACAAGGCGGTTTGATCAAATCAATAAACGTTACTAAAAAGTCAAAGGGTGGACATGCGTTAGAGGTGTCATTGAAGGTAAATAGCAAGGAGATCAAGATGCATGCGAATCTTGAATTCAGGAGGAAGCTGGGCACAAGACAGTTGAAAAGCACCCTCTTTGATAGCATAATCTTAAGTGGAGACCAGATTGAAGTAACTGGTCGCGGGTGGGGTCATGCGGCAGGGATGTGTCAGACAGGCGCAAAGAAAATGGCTGAAGAAGGATATAATTACCAGAGGATTCTCCTACATTACTACCCGGGAACTGAAATCAGGAGGTTAAATGGCACTTTTTAATGTCTCGGTTGCTGGACTGCGGCGTCAGGTAACCAGACTAGAGGTATCTTCTAATAACCTTGCAAATTCAATAACGCCCGGTTTCAAGTCCTCTCGGGTTGATCAAGTCGAAATCAAGGGCCAGCCTAGTATTACCGTGAATTTTTCGCAGGGCCCGCTGGAGTTCACCGGCGATAAATTCTCGCTTGCCGTGCTCGGGAATGGCCTTTTTCAGCTTGATTCTCCTCAGGGAACACGCTTTACGAGGGCAGGGGTCTTTAATTTGGATCGGGATGGTTTTATAACGCATCAATCAGGTCTGAGGCTTTCTCCCCAAATTCAAGTGCCAACAGACTCTGAAGTCATGATCTCGGCAAATGGTGTAATATCAACTCGAACTGGTAACTCGACAACTCAAATCGGTCAAATATCAATCTCACGATTTGCAAATCCTGAAGGGCTTGTACAAGAGGGCAATAGCTTATTCTCATTGGGTTCGAATTCTGGGACTCCCATATCGGGGTCACCAGGGCAAAATGGTCTGGGCACGATCGCATTTGGCGTGCTAGAGCAATCCAATGTTGATCTTCCCTCAGAAATGGTCAGTATGATTGTCTCCAAGGCACTTGCAAAGGTTAATGTTGCAGCGATCAGGACACAAGATCAGATACTCGGTGAAATTATAGACATCTCCCGTTAGAAACATTCCCTTGACATGTAGATGGGAATGGGTTAAATCCCTGTCATGAAATGGGGTCCATCTGACAGATTAAATCGCCTGCCTCCATATCTTTTTGCAGAGCTTGAGAAGAAGCAACAGGTGTTGAGAAAAGAGGGTAAGGACATTGTCAACCTTGGAATAGGCGATCCGGACCAGCCAGCTCCGCAAATAATTGTCAATTCTCTAATTGATCATCTCTACGAAGAGGATATTCATCTATATTCCTCTTCAAAAGGCATAACTGAGTTTAGGGAAGGAATAGCCAAGTGGATGAAGCGGAAATACAATGCAGAGCTTGATTCTGAAAAGGAAATACTTCTTGGCATAGGTTCCAAGGAACTTATCGCTCATACACCTTTGGCACTTACAAATCCCGGTGATGTTGTTCTCATGCCAGATCCCGGTTATCCACCATATAGATCCGGGACTATATTCGCACTTGCTGAACCTTATACATTTCCCCTTAGAAAGGGGAACAAGTTTTTGCCGGATCTGGATTCGATTCCAAAGGATGTTGCCGAGCGAGCAAAGATAATTTTCATAAACTATCCGAACAATCCTACCGGTGCAACAGCAACAATCGATTTTTTCAAGAAACTTGTAGACTTTGCCCATGAATACGACATTTTGGTAATTCAAGATGCGGCCTACATTGAGCTCTATTACGAGCAGGCACAACCAAGTTTTCTCTCGGTGCCCGGTGCAAAAGAAGTGGGGATTGAAGTCCATTCAATGACCAAGACATTCAATATGGCTGGCTGGCGTGTTGCATGGGCCTGTGGAAATGCGAATGCTATCGAGACACTTCGTAGCTTCAAGGCGAACTGCGATTCAGGTCAGTTCAAGGCGATTCAAAAGGCTACTGCCCATGTACTTCAGAGTGCTGATCGTGAGATGCAGGAGATAAGATCAATGTATAGAACCAGGCGCGACATTATGGTTTCAGGTCTCAAAGAAATAGGCTGGCAGATCGAACCCCCCAAGGCAACGTTTTATATCTGGTTTGATGTGCCAAAGGGTTACACATCTGGACAATATTGTGATTATCTCCTACAGCGAGCCAACGTAGTCGTAACACCCGGCAATGGATTTGGTTCTCACGGCGAGGGTTTTGCACGTATAGCGCTGACCACCACTCCTGATCGACTGCGCCTTGCACTTGAGCGTCTCAAAGGGATATAATCCTTCTGATGCGAGCTATATCACTTGTATCTGGCGGCCTTGATTCCACGCTTGCTACCATCCTAATTGCAAAGCAGGGTGTGCAAGTTCTTGGCGTAAAGTTTCTCACTCAGTTCGGTTGCGACATTGGCGAGGGTTCAAGCTGTGGTTACGATGTCTCAGGGTTGGCTTCGAGGTTTGGATTTGAGCTAAAGCTGTGTCACATGGGAGATAAGTACATTGAGATGGTGAGAAATCCAAAGTTTGGCCGCGGCAAGAACATGAACCCCTGCATTGACTGCAGGATTATTATGCTAGACTGGGCAAAAGAGTACATGAAAGATACAGGTGCAAGTTTTGTAATTACCGGCGAAGTCTTGAACCAGAGACCGATGTCTCAGACACGAGAGAGGCTCAACTTGGTCGAAAAAGAGACTGGACTAGAAGGGTTGATCCTAAGACCGCTTTCAGCAAAGGAACTCGAACCGACAATCCCAGAAGTTAAAGGGTGGGTCAATAGAGAAGAGCTCCTGAGCATCAATGGCAGGTCACGAAAGATGCAACTGGAGCTTGCAAAGAATCTCGGACTCCTTTCTGAAGAGTATGGTCAGCCCGCAGGCGGCTGTCTTCTTACAGATCCCGGTTACTCTGCGCGTCTTGAAGATCTGTGGAACCATGCGCCAACTGCCGGGGCAATCGACATTAGCCTCCTTCGACTTGGCCGCCACTTCTGGATAGGGAAGGAGTGTAAGATCATAGTAGGCAGGAATCAGGCTGAGAATCAGATGATTGATATGCTTATGCAGGACTTGGACTGTGTCGTCACACTTGACGATATTCCCGGTCCAACTACACTAGTACGCGGCAAATTTGGCGAGAGCGAGCTCAAAGTGGCAGCAGCCCTTACCTTCAAATATGGTGATGCAATTGGTCAGGCTACAATCAAGGTGGATGGTCGAGAATCTCTCAATATTAATATTGGTGAGACTGATATCGAGTCTTTGACTAAACTAGCAACCCCTGTCCTTCCCAAATAAGTCAAACCGTGTATTGAAGTTCTCGTGTAGAGAGAACTGTTAGTAAAGTTTACAAACACCTCTGTCGAAAAATTAATGTGAAGGCAAGTATAGTAGTTCCGACCTATAACCAAGCGAAATACTTGCCAATATGTCTGGATCACCTGATTAATCAACGGTATGAACCAATTGAGATTATAGTTGTGAATGATGCATCACCCGATAACACAGACGAAGTACTATGTGATTATCTAAGCAGCGTTCAATCTGATGAAGTATCGTGTGTTGCAGGTGTTGAGTTGAGTGGTGATGGATTTAAGCTCATTCGCAAGGCGCATAAACGATATCCATCGCGAAAGATTCAAGTACTGCGGAATCAGCAAAACCTGGGCGCAACAAGGGCATACAATATTGGTCTAAAGGCAGCAAGCGGTGAATACACTACATTTATTCCGTCAGATGACATACCCCACCCGGGAATGATATCGACTTTCGTTAATACCCTAGAGTTGTCAGGCTGCGACTTTGTATATTCTGACATGTACATAGTTAATGATGAAGGTCGAATTCTCCGCATTTTCAGGTTGCCAGATTTTTCATTTGAAGACTCCCTTGCAAAGTGGTATTTTCTTGGTGTGTCAAAGCTCTATAGAAGATCACTCCATGCCAAGTTTGGCTTCCATGACGAGGCCTATAGGCTTGCGAACGATTATGAACTATATCTGCGATTCGCAATGGGTGGGGCCAAATTCATTCATGTGTCTCAAGTGCTCTATTCAGTTAGGTTTCATGGAGAGGATCGAAAGACAGGGCAGCACTCGCCAGAGAGCGAAGAGTTGCTATACGCTGAATCGGCGGCACTTGCACGTAAGGCGAGGGAGTTCCAATGTCGCAATGGGCAGTAATCGGGGCGGGAGGACAGCTAGGGCGCGCATTTGTTGATCTGCTTGGCTCACAAGCAATAGCTTTCAAACACGAAAATCTTGAAGTAACTGATCATGTAAACACCTGCAAGGCCCTATCACAATTTAATCTCAGGGGCATCATAAACTGCAGTGCTTACAATCTTGTTGACAAGGCTGAGGATGAGCCAGAGTTAGCAGTTCAAGTCAATGGATTAGCCGTAATGAACCTTGCAAGATTTTGTCAGGAGAAATCGCTAGAGTTTGTTCACTATAGCACGAATTATGTCTTTGATGGTCTTAAAGAAGGCGGTTATAAGGAAGAGGATCCTCCTAGTCCGCAGAGTGTCTATGCAGTATCAAAACTTCTCGGAGAGAATTTTGCAAGAGACAATTGTAAAAGATCATATGTTATTCGGACAGCTGCAGTCTTTGGAACAGGCGGTAACAAGTCAAAAGGGGGGAATTTCATAGACAGGATGATAGAAAAGGCGGGACAGGGAGCTCCACTTGAAGTAGTAAACGATCAGTTTGTGAGTCCAACATTCGCTAACGATCTTGCGAAGGAATCGCTAAAACTGATTGAAAGTTTACAATATGGTCTTTGCCACATCACTAACAAGGGTGCTGTTAGCTGGTATGATTATGCCCGCTTCTTCTTGGAACAAGCAGGTATAAAAGCAAATCTTGAAGGGGTCTCCTCTAAGGAACTTGCCGCAAAGGCAAAACGACCGAGAAATGGTCTCTTGGATTGTAGCAAGTTTGAGAGGATTATCGGATTCGAGCTCAGAAGCTGGGAAGAAGCAGTAAAAGAATACCTGGCTCAGATCAAGTTAGCCTAAACGAGGGCAGTCTCTAGTTCATATCGAGTTGCAGGTATTGCGTATTTGGGTTTTTTAATCTGATATGGCTGTCTTTCGGAGATCACCCTGCCCATTTTTGCAACAGCGCTTTTTAGCATTGAGAAAGGCACAGAGGCCCTGCCGTTAATAGAAGGATTTTTTATATCCACAGGATCCATAGAGAGATAACCGATATCATTAATGCCAGCCCTCAGGGAGGCCATTGTGGTGTCAATGCCTGCGACACTCCATGAAACATGAATGTTTTTAATCAGTTCTCCGAAAAAGAGTCTTGATACCGCACACACACTAAGCAGTCTTGAAATATTATTGTTGCGCTTGACCCTGCGGTCAGCGGAGAGTTGACTAAATTGTGAAACAAATGGAATTATCTCAAGATATGTAAAGTAATGTGTTTCGGTCTGCAGTCTCTTCAATATGTCAAGGTGTTCTGCTATGTAAATTTCATCCTCTATATGGCCAACTAGTATTGATGCTGTAGTAGGTATTTCCAGTGAGTGAGCTGTTTTTATAATGTCGATCCATTCGGCTGTTTTTAGTTTATCCTGCGCTATTTTTCGCCTTATTTTGTCGTTCAGGATCTGAGCAGATGTACCGCAAAGGGTGTCTAGCCCGGCATTTTTGAACTTTTGCAGTACATCGTGAATCGATTTTCCTGATCGAACAGATATAAATTTAACTTCAGTTGGTGTGTACGCGTTTATGATAATATTCGGGAAAGCTGACTTGATCGATTTTAGCAGATTAATGTGGTAGTCCAGCGTAAGCTGCGGATTCAGCCCTCCCTGAAGTGTCACCTCTTTCACACCGATTGCTGATGATATTCTGTCAATGATCTGACCACTGGTTAAAGCAAAGGCTGCTGGATTGCTCTTGTGTTTATAGAACGTGCATATCTTACATCTTGCACGACAAATGTTGGTATAGTTAATTTTTATTCCGTTGATGTATGATATGGTATTGCCATTGATTAATGTATTCGCCCTTGAAGCAGCTTCATAAATCTCGGTCAGTCTCTCCTCCTGAGACTGTAAAAGAACAAGCGACTCGATGGAATTTAGCTGCGACCTCGACTCGAAAGACCTCAATATATTGGAAGTGTTGAGCAACATGCACCCCTCCCACTAAAAATGTATGTCTGCATTGTAGAAACATTCACACAAAAGTCAAGAAACAAAATCAATAAAATATCTTTCGCTTGACACTGTAGTCAGACCAAGTTCAAATTATGGGTGTGGGTGGCATGAAATTTGCGAAGCATTCGAGATTAAGATCAAGGTCTGAAATATCTCATGTCTTTAGACAGGGGAGAAGGATTCAGAATGGACTCATGAGAATTCATGTAATCGGCAACAACACTGGGGCAAGTCGCGTCGCTGTGAGTATTCCTAAAAAACTTTGCAATGCTGTATATCGCAATAGGTGGAAGAGACTTGTACGTGAGGCATTTAGATTAAATAGAGATCGAATCAAACCAGGTGTTGATACACTGGTAGTAGCCCTTATAAAGCCGGTTGGTTTAAGGCTAAAGGACGTGGAGGAGTCACTTTTAAAGCTACATGAGAGGCTTGGTTATCTTTCTTGTTAGGGGTTATCAGGCCTTAATAAGGCCTTTAATTGGCCCCTGTTGCAGGTTTACCCCAAGTTGCTCAGAATATGCCGTCCAAGCCGTAGGTAGGCATGGTATTCTAATTGGTTCATGCCTAGTGTTTTATAGACTAGTAAGATGTGCACCATGGGGTGGGTATGGGTATGACCCCGTACCAAATAGGTTCTTTAGGACCAAATCACTTAAATAAAGGGTAGTGAGGTAACCTTTGCAAGAATACCACCCTCAATTGTAACCTCCGTACCACCTAAGGTGTATTTTTTCTGAAGGATTGCCAATGCTATAGGTTTATTAAGAGTTATTGAAAAAGCACTGCTAGTAACCTGCCCTATCTCAGTCTCATTCATAAGAATCTTTAGACCAGCTGAAATCTCTTTTTCTGGAACAAGCCCTACGAGTCTTTTAGGTGGTTCAGAATAAGTTTTGACCCTCTGGATAATTTCTTGGCCTATGTAGCATCCCTTGTTATAACTTATTGCTGTTTCTAGTCCGCATTCCATTGGAAGCAGGTCCTCTCTTATTTCGTGGCCCCATTCTGGGAAGCCTGCCTCGATTCTTAACATCTCAAGTGTGTCATAATCGAGCTCTGGCAGTTTAAAATCCTGTCTGCAGCTTGAAAAGATTTCAAATCCATCATAAGAAGTGAATTTGAATCTTGTCACAATAGGATCTATCCCTGAAAAGTAATAATTCTTCGCTGCAGGTTCAATCCCAAGATTTTTCTTGATAACTTCAGAGGCCCCTATACCATGAATCTGGTAGATAAAAAAAGGCGTTTCAACAAGCTCGACTCTATCCATTACTATGTATTTTTTTACCGTTTCCAGTGTTTTATTTTTGTTAGCGAGGGGAAAATCTATGAGAATCGAATCCTCGAAGATTTTGACCTTGAGATCAGTTATTATCTTACCGATCTTTGTTACCATAGTTGCGATGCATCCACCACCTGTGGAGGGCAACGATTTAATGTCGTTGGTTGTTATGTTGTGGAGAAATCTTATCCTGTCCTGACCTTTTACACGAGCTACGACTCTGTCCTCTAC
>SBBU01000142.1 GCA_005239585.1 Planctomycetaceae bacterium | reverse complement strand
TATACCCCTCTTACTCCAGTTTGTAGTATCAAGACTTGACAATGGGTGCTTCAATGTTGTCTCATAATATGTAATGTCCAATTTCTTGACAAAAGAAGAAGTTACTGTTTTAAGACAAGCTCACAGGAAAATCAGGGACAAGCGTCTTGCAGACAGAATCAAGGCCACTCTTTCCTTAAACGAAGGCTTTAAATATTCAGACATAGCCAGAATCCTGCTTTTGGATGAACTAACACTGAATCGATATATCAAAAGATTCAAAGAAAAAGGTATCGAAGGGCTTCTGGAAATGAAATACACAGGAGGTCGGAAAAGACTGACTTTACTTCAAGAACAAGAGTTGAAAAACTACCTTAAGGACAATACCAAAAGAACAGCCAAGGAGATTGCTGATTATATCCAGCAGACTTACAAAACAAGCTATTCGATAATCGGAGTAACCAAACTTCTCCATAGACTTGGATTTAGCTACAAGAAACCAAAGATCATTCCAGGTAAAGCCAAGAGATTAAAGCAGGAAGAATTCCTGAAGGTTTACACAGAAATCAAAGCCAAATTGAAAGTAAATGATCAAATCTATTTTGCTGATTCAACTCACCCAGAACACAACACTAAACCAAGTTACGGTTGGATATTAAAAGGCAAAGACAATGATAAATTTGTTAAAACCAACACAGGCAGGGAAAGACTGAACATTAACGGAGCATTAAATCTGAATACCAAAACCGCACTTGTCCTAAACGAGAAAACAATTAATTCTGATTCTACAATCAAGCTCTTCAAGAGACTGGAGAAAACCCAAGCTAAAGGTAAAATCTACCTCATCCTGGATAATGCCAGCCATCATCACTCAAGAAAGGTAAGGCTCTGGCTCAAGAGAAAACGAAGGTTCAAACTGGTATTTCTGCCTACTTATTCACCCAACTTAAATTTAATTGAGAGATTATGGAAATTCTTTCACCAAAAAGTAACCTGGAACAGATATTTTGAGACTTTTGCAGAATTTAAATATCAAACTCTTGCCTTCTTCAGAAACCTCAAGAAATACAAAACAGAATTGGACACACTGTTAACCGATAATTTTCAGTTAGTTCCCACTTAGAAGTTGCAAACCTGAGTTAGTTGGGTATATAAAACCCTGTATTTTGATCTTTGAATATTTTATCTATAATCAGATCTTCCCCTTCTTGCGAGTAGGAATTTCTGGCATACACAAAGTCCATGTTGGCTTTTGCAGCAAGTAAGAATTTTAGGCTTTTGAGAATATCATTCATTGGATTGCCTAGATTAGTTAATTATTATATAATCTTGGCATCTATTTGGGGCTGTAGCTTAGTGGTTTAAACCTGCCTGCCGGCAGGCAGAGCGCTGGAGATGAAATACTACATTTACATAATATATAATGCAAAATCTAGGATATTTTATACAGGAATGACAAATGATCTTTATAGAAGATTGAGAGAGCATGATTCGAATAGTTCAAACGTTCGTACGACGTCGGGTAAGGGTCCGTTTATGCTAATACATGCAGAATCGCATGAAACTAGATTTTCGGCCCGGAAAAGAGAGAAATTTTGGAAAAGTGGAGTTGGTAGAGAATTGCGATTGGAGTTGGTAAGAAGTATGGGGCTGTAGCTTAGTGGTTTAAAGCGCTGGCCTGTCACGCCAGAGACCGTGGGTTCGAATCCCATCAGCCTCGCACATTGACTATAGGGTTTTAAGGTTATAACCGCTAATTGTTTCGTTGAAAATGACTGCAATCTTTCTTACTGGTTAAACCCTTCCTTTCAAGTAATTAAGGTATGTTGTGCCGAAGGTTGAGATCACAGTGTTCTTATCCATTTATGAAGTGCTTTTTAGATTTCCTTATTTGCTTTAGGTTTTGTGTATTTTGAGATATCAATTTCGGGTTATAATAGTTGGAAATGAATACCCACAAAAATATGAACAATCTTGAGATTGCTGATCTTTTGCGAGCAGTATCCGCGGCATATGAAATCAAGGGAGGGGCTGATACACGATTTAAGGCCATAGCTTATGAGCGGGCAGCAGATGCAGTTGAACGTTCTTCAAGCGAAATTAAAGATATGTGGGACGAAGGGAAACTTGAGGAGGTTCCTGGAATTGGAAAGTCAATGGCTAAGCACCTTGACGAAATATTTAGGACTGGAAGATCAAAGCATATCCAAAAAGTCTTTAAAAATGTTGCCCCCGCAGTTTTTGAGTTGATTAAAGTCCCAGGGATAGGGCCAAAAAACGCAGTTAGATTATCTGGCAGTTTTGGCATTAAGAGTGCTAAAAATTCTATAGAAAAACTCGAAGCGATGGCGAAAAAGGGGCGAATTTCTCAGCTTGAGGGGTTTGGGGTAGATTCTGAAAAGGCAATACTCAACTCTATTGTAGAATACAAAGCCAAGGGCAAGAAACGTATGTTACTCTCACATGCTCAAGGGTTGTCGAATGAAATTGCTGATTGGATGAAGAAAAATTCATCTATTAAACGCATAGACACATTGGGAAGTTTGAGAAG
>SBBU01000280.1 GCA_005239585.1 Planctomycetaceae bacterium | reverse complement strand
CTCGGGAACCAGCGGTATCATGCACTGCTACTCCGGCCCTGCAGATATGGTAAAAAAGTTTGTGGAGATTGGATTTTATATCTCCTTTGCTGGCCCTGTCACGTTTCCAAATGCAGCAAACACAAGAGTGACATTACGTGCGGTCCCACAAGATCGGCTTTTAGTTGAAACCGATTCCCCTGTACTTTCACCGCATCCTCATCGTGGGGCAAGAAATGAACCAATGAGACTGGGCATTATAATAGATAAAGTTGCGGAGTTACTAGGAGTGAATACTGCAAAGGCAATAGAGATCACGACACAGAACGCAATGAGAGTATTTAAATTATGAAAAAAATCTTGATAACTGGTGGGGCAGGATTTATTGGCTCTCATCTTGTAGAGGAGCTTGTCAAAAAAGGGTTTGAGATCCGTGTCATTGACAATCTATCCACAGGCAAGTCAGAAAATCTGGCTGGGCTGGAGGCTGAATTTCTCAGGCTTGACATTGCAAAAGATGACTTGACAGATGCCTTTAAAGACATTGATATTGTATATCATCTTGCAGCTATAGGCTCAGTTCAAAGATCCATAGATTCACCACCCGAAACAACTCAGGTAAACACGGGTGGAACAATGCGGGTGCTCCAAGCAGCCAGAGATGCAGGCGTAAAAAAATTTATATACGCAAGCTCGTCAGCGGTCTACGGCGACAGCCCCACTCTACCCAGGAAAGAATCTCAGCCTGCTATTCCGCTTTCACCATACGCCGCATCCAAACTTGCAGGCGAGCTTTATTGCTACAGCATGTTTCGCTCAGCAGGACTCGATACTGTCTCATTCAGATTCTTCAATGTATATGGTTCTAGACAGGATGCAAGGTCAATTTACTCTGCTGTCATACCCCGTTTTATGACACAGGCAATAGAAGGCAAGCCTTTTACTATTTATGGCGATGGGTTGCAGTCACGCGATTTTACTTTTGTGAAGGATGTAGTTACAACTTTGATAATCGCTGCTAACACAGATTCCATCTCAGGATTAACAATGAACCTTGCCACAGGGAAACAAACAACCGTAATAGAACTAGCTCAAATGATCTCAAAGGTCGTTGGCATCACTGCAAGGTTTGAATTTAGCCCTGCACGCAGTGGTGAGGTAAGATTTTCCTACGCAGATACATCTCTTGCACGGCGGAAACTTGGATACTCGCCAAAACATTTACTTGAGGAGGGGTTAAAACTAACACTTGAATGGTTTCGTAATTTACGAAACCATTAACCTGGCAATTTTTACCTTACATTTTGCAGTCTTGTTTTTCTGATGTATTCCTTCATATCCTCCCAACCTTTAACACCCGATCCAGTCCCAGTCTTTCCATCGCTTGCTCCGATCCATCCATCGGGAGTCGTACCTCTTCCGCCTAGACCTGCCTCTCCGCCGATACCAATCGATCCGACTAGCCCATCTGCAACACCATCTCCGCCATCCGCCCCATCCTCACCATAAAAGACCCTGCTGCCTATTTTCTTTATCGCAAGGCCATCTCCTCCCTTGCCACCCATTGATATAGCAATGCCCTTTTTCGACCTGGCTGCAGCTAACGGCCCTTTTTCAGGCCCCAGCTCTGCCTGTTTAGCTGAAGCAAGACCCTTATTTCCAATAACAATTACGAGGTCACTATCTGACTCAATTTTAAATGACTGGTCTGCATGAACAATGGCCAGAATTACCTTTTTATCGCTCGATGATATTATGTTTCTTGCAGAGCCAAACTTCTGCGACAGCACGTTTAATTCCTGTTTGACACGAACTGTAAGTTCATGAGAGGTCCTAGAATTTTCAATTGAATTGAAGATTACCTCTCTAGCCCGTCCAAGCTCATAATCAATCTTCTCTCTTAATAACCCATATCTTTCCCTAGTGGGCATGTGGTCGGGATTACCCGCAAGAATCATACGGTAATGGATATCAGCAAGCGCCAGGTAACCTATCTCCTCTGCCCATCTGCCTAGGCAATAGGTCAATCCGGGTTGATATTCCTGATGTACCAATACCCCGTAATACCATTGCTGGTAAGCAATATTCAAAAGACGATTATCACCAAGTTCAGTCACTATAGATGCCTCTTGAACAAACCTGGTTGCAAACTTCTCAGGTTGAGCGACCGAAGCGACCAAAGCAAATTTAATTCTTGCGTCTGTACCCCGTGGGTTTGCTTTTATATAGTCATCCAGCGCCCCAAGTAATTTATCATATTTTTTTTCACTCCACAGTATTGTCATCTCCTCACTTGACAAGAGCTTTTTGTTCGCGGAAAAACCTGTCAGCGCTTCAGAAAAATTTTTTGCTGCATCTGGCGAAATCGCGCTAAGAGACTCCAATATATCCTCAGTATAGAGTAATTCCTTTTTTGAGTGTCTTAGCACAGAAAAAAGTTTTTTTATTATCGATGGCTCTTTCTTCAGCAATTCTCTTGTAATTTCGGTAGCAAAAAACTTGTGTGCCATGGGTTCCTCTATCAGCTCCAATTCATCTATGCCCTCAGCAGCCCATGCCAGCAAATTAATCCTTTCTTTTTTACTCAAATAGATATCACGGTCCTGATGATTAAAAGAGGTCTTGAGATATGCCGAGTCTCCAAACACCTTTTTGATGCACTCTTGAGCGATATAATTTGCTGTGCCTTCATAGAACCATCTTGCAAGAGGATCACGGACTTTAAGGTCATTGCGAATCATGACCTTGATGTATTCGACAATGACCGTTTGAATCAATCTATTAACATCAAGGGATGAGGGGAGTGGAATATTAGAAAATGAGGCCTCACACTTCTTCAGCCATTCCTGTACATTAATCCCGAAAAGCCTTCCTTGATAGACAGGAAAAGCAAGTGTATATTCATTGACCTCAACCGCAACATACTGATCAAATCTGCGATAAGCAGCAATATCTCTTTTGTTTTCAAAAACACGGGCAAAGGAAAGCCCAAGTTTCCAGTTATCAATAGCCCAAAACGGAATACGGCCGGTCTTCAAATCATCAACTGAGACCACTTTAACGGTGTCCATTGAGAAAATTTTTGAGAATATCTCGAGATTGTCTAGCAGAACCCGAAAGAGACCGTAAAGACCCCGCCAGGTCTCTTTATGCATTGGCAAAGGCACATCTATACCTATGAATTCATTACATACGCTAAAAAGCCCCATTCCTACTTGACTTTCTAGAGACAAACTTTCAATTACTTTTGGATTCTCTTTGAATTCTAGGGATAATTTCTTGCATGAATTGACAATTTTTTCAGACTGTTTCTTAGCTTCTTTAATTGATGGGAGGATCTCTTTGATGAAGTTCTCTTGATCCTTTCTGTGGTAAATCCTTATTCCATCATACTCTGACCTGATAATATCCTTTGTTTGACTCTGCCCTGCAACTAACACAAATGACATTATTAACAATGTTCTCATATCTATCTTACGCAACTTGATAAAACGATATCACTCTCTGTACCTCCTGACTCTTTTCTCCATATCTTTTTCTTTGAGCTTTTCTCTATGATCATACTTTGATCGCCCCTTTGCAAGCGCAACCTCTGCCTTTATCAAGCCGTTTGTATTGAAATATATGCACATTGGGACAATTGAGTATCCTCTTTCATTCACCTTGGACATCAATCTGTTTAACTGTCCTCTATGAAGCAATAGTTTACGAGGCCTGGTTGGTTTGTGATTCAGACCACCTGCAGGTTGGTATTCAGGGATATGAGCGCCTACCAAAAAGAGTTCACTCCCCCTGAACTTTGCATAGGACTCGTTGAGACTGCACTTGCCTTCCCTTAGTGATTTAACCTCAGAACCAGTGAGCGTAATTCCTGCCTCAAGCTTGTCTAAAATCTCGAATTTGTAATAGGCTTTTTTATTCTTTGCTATGATGCGAAGGAGATCAGCCATTTCAGTATCGACGACGTTCAAATTCGGCTATCTTTGCCTCATGAGACAACAGGTAACCAAGTTGATCGACTCCTTGCAAGAGACACTTTTTCGAAAATGGGTCTATAGGAAAACTGCAGGATCTGCTGCCACACCACATCACCTTTTGCTTTTCAAGATCAATAACTACTTGCTGTTTTGGATCTGTTTCAATCAGATTGAACAATTCCATATAAGAGGTCTCATCGACTAGTACAGGGAGCAAGCCGTTTTTCAGGGAATTTTGGCGATAGATATCCGCTATAGAAGTTGATATGACAGCTCGAATACCGAATGCGAGCGTAGCCCATGGTGCATGTTCACGCGAACTGCCACAGCCGAAATTTCCCCCTGCAAGAAGAATTTCAGCCCCACGATATTCCGGTCTATTCAGAGGGAAATCCGGTTTAGGCGAGCCATCCTTATT
>SBBU01000026.1 GCA_005239585.1 Planctomycetaceae bacterium | reverse complement strand
TGTGCTCTCCTGCTTGCTCTGTGGCCTCCTTCAATGAGTGTATGTAAGTTGCATAATCACAATAAGTTACGGCACAAAAAAGTGTTGACAAGCGAGTGTTCATATGGTAATTCTCAAACGCATTCTAACGTTGATTTGGGACATTAACTCTCTATACTAACAGTATGAGGTTCTTTATGTTCTTTACAGTCACATCTATACTCTCATGCTACGGTTATAATTATTTGGACACTCTGGAGAACATCGAAGAGTTCGAGGAGTTTAAATTCGAAGAGTCAAAAGAGGATGAGAACCCCCAAGATTTTGTTCCAAAGGACAATTCAGCAACCATGAAGGATATCGTCTATGAAAAGTTAATGACCAAGGCGCAGGATATAGAGAAAGAAGCGGCGGAAGAGCTTGATTACTCATCAGCCCTGAATGAGCCGGACAAAAACCACGGCAAGGTCTTCAAGATTCAAGGTCTCGTTATAAAATTCTGGCCGGTAAAATTCGCAGACAAAACCCTATACTCCGCGCTTATATTTACCAAGGACCACCAGCCGCTTCTCGTTCATATCCTCAAGAAACCAGACGTGATATACCTCAAGGAGGACATTGTCCAAGGAAAGGCATTCTTCGTCAAGACTATAGATTTCCAGACAACCATTGGCGACATGAAAATACCATTCTTCATGGCAAAAACTGTAGCCAAGTACTTTTAAAAAAATGTGGCCACAGAGGAGACAGAGTCTACCCCGCACCAGAGGGCCACTGGTTTACTCGTGCCGCTCCTTTGGGGCAAGCCTCGCCCTTCGGGCAGGGGTGAATGGCGTTGGAACGAAGGCCCTCGGTGCGGAGTTCCGTCCCCACACCGTACTTTGGTTTGGTGCCGCGGCTTTAGCCGTGGGGACTCCACTTTATGATTCGCATTGGCTCTGTACTCCAAGTCCTACAGCTACCAATAATTACAATTGTTTTATACCACTCGAAAAAAATACTCCAGCGCTGGAGTATTTTTTGGCAAGGCGTGCTATGTGCATATATCTTTGTGCGTTACTGATGGAATAATCCGCATGACTCTTTTCCAACCATGAAGGTACTCTGGGCGCCATGGCGGATGCAATATATCAAGAAAGCAGATCGAATGGCCTGCTTTTTGTGCGCCTATTCAAAATCAAACGCCGACAAGAAGAATCTAATCGTCTACAGGGACAAGAATGCATTTTCAATCCTGAACAGGTACCCTTACAACTCTGGGCACCTAATGGTAGCGCCATATTCGCACAAGGGAAACATGGAGAACCTGAGCTACGATGAGATACTGGCAATATTCAAGGTTACCAATATCATGAAAAGGGCCCTTGACATGGCCATAAAACCGCACGGTTATAACATTGGCATAAACATTGGAAGGACTGCCGGAGCCACTCTGGTAGAGCATGTACACCTTCATATTGTGCCCAGATGGGACGGAGATACAAACTTTATGCCTGTACTCTCAGGCACAAAGGTAATCCCTATATCCCTTGAAGAACTCCATGGAAAGCTAAGGCAAGCCCTAAAGAAAATTAATAGGGTATCCAAAAAAAAGCAATATAGACCGAAATAACTAGTATGATAGCGATTCTCGTACTTTCTCTATTCCAAGAGGTCATAATCACCCTTGAGGATGGCAAAGTAATGTCTGGCCATCTACATGGATATAGGGAGGGTAAATACCTCATTTACGACGGCAGCCAAATCCAAGTCATAGACGAATCAAGGATCAAAGATGTAGTTATAATCAAAATAGATGGAAAAGGACCGGAAGAAGCCAAGCAGCCGGAAGATGACATTGAAAAAATCCTCTTTGAACGAAAGGATTACCAAAAGGCAATTACCATACTTCACAAGATGAAAAACCAAGGCAAGAGTCTTGACGGACTATTACCATACCTCAAGATTGCACACTTTGAGTATATAGGCGAGCTGATCAAATCTGAACTTTCAAGTCAGCTCGAGGCCGAACTTGAATTTATAAGAAAAGAACTTCCTCATAAAGAGACAATGGAACTATATGAACACTGTTACATATACTTCAAGGAATACACCAGCAAATTCAAATCACTGCGTTTTACCGCTGAATTCGCACGAATCATTTCCAAGCATGTCCTAGAAAATGGGCTGCTGAAAGATAAGCAGGGTGAATTTGAATCTGAACTCATCGATCTCGCAGAAAGCAAGACCCGCTTACAGCAATATAGCCAAACCCGCTCTATATATGAGATCCTTTACAATATCAACAAAAACAAGTATGGACCGAAACTTGCAGATGCAACTCTCCTTGAGGTCTCTACGCTCATCCTCGAAAAGAATTATCAGCATGCTGAACTGATAGCACAAAAAGCAGCAGGCATTGGAATAAAAGATGAAAGACTAGTCGATCTGTATGAAAAGGCAAAGTTTGAGAATCTCAAATCCAAGGTCTCCTTAATGCCAAAAGTAGAGAGACTGCAGGCCCTTGAGGCATTTAAAAGAGGGTGCACACGACAGGAATTTCTCAACTGGATAGATCAAGAAATCTATCGTATACAGAAAAACACCACGGATACAGTAAAGGCAGTCAAAGATATAACTTTATATTATCCAGCTGAACCTAAAAGATGGTACAAATACAAATATGCACAAGGTGACATTACAGAGCATGTAACAATAGATTCGGTCCAGAAAGAAAACGGTACATTGAAGGTTTACATTTCACAGGAAAGGACATTTAAAAGTCATAAATACCCGGTCGAAGTATCTCGAAAGGAAATAACCTCTGAAGGGCTCTTTAACATAATTGGCAGCGAGAGGACGCCGTTAATTATGCTTCCGATTCAGATTGGAGGCTCATGGTCGCAGGAACGCGGGAGCCAGAAGATAAAGAGAACAGTTTTATCCGTCTCTCAAACCATCAAGACCTCGGCAGGCACATTTGAGGACTGTCTGGCAGTCGAAGTAAAGACAGTTGCTGACATGAACGGCTCCTCCACAACAGTTACAGCAATCGAATACTATGCCCCAAATGTAGGACTGGTAAAAATGGAGATTTTAGAACAGGCCTTTGCAAAATACTCGATAGAACTAATCGAATACGGCAAGAAAAACTGACCTCACACAATAAGTACCTCCCTACAACTCAGAAGACCAAGCCACTCAAAATATTTGAGAATGATGATGGAATCAATATGATAGAGACTCCATGAGAGCCAGCCTGCAATCCTTAAAAATACCCCCATTCAGACTTGCCACACCCGGGGGAAACTCGATAGCACATGATGAATTCCTTGGCCAAAAGACCGCATTTTTCTTATGGGCGGCATACCACAAATCCCGTGAGCTCCTCCCGCTCTTTGACAAACTAAAGGGGTATAAAAAAGTAGCAATTGCGTTTGATGTATCAGGTGTAGGGCCCGTAATGCAGTTTGTAACGCGCCACAACGTCAGATCAATGATATTGCTCGACAACTGCTGCCTGCTCTCACGGCTCTGGTCAGTTAAAAAGCTGCCTCAACTTGTTTTGCAGGATGAAATGGGCAACCTCGCAACATACCCGATCAGTTTTCCAGTCAAGCCAGTCCGTGAGATAAAGGGTGATAAATCAAGCGACAAGGTTGAGCTTTTGCTCCAGTATGTAACCAATCTGCTTGGCAGGAACAAAACCGACGATGCACTGGAAACTATGAAAAAGGCCCTGAGCCTCGACCCAAAGAATCAGATTATTAGTGATCAGCTACAGGTCTTACAATCGCCAACAAAATTCTATAACAAAGTATAGCAAGCAGGGCTGCCAGAATTAACAACGCGTAATCGCCTCTGGCAAAAGAAGTAACATTGAAACAGCCGCCCGATTTTTCATTGGTTGGTGTAGGCGGAGCCGGAGTGCCTGCAACGCCATAAATGGCATACTTGCCGAACTTGTGTATGGGCGCCTCGACCCACTTTTCAGATGTATTGACTGTGGGAGTGAAAAAATGTTTCCATGAACCGGTTAATTCATCGAGATAGTAAATTCCTAACGAACTTGCAGTAACATTCCACGTGTCTACAATACCGTCGTTATTATCGTCTTTGAAGAATATGCGCAATTTCATGACATTCTGAATCGTAACACCAGACGTCAACGACGTAACTTCCACAGGATCGCCAACTATTAGCAATGTTCCGTTGGCAGGGGGATTGTTTATGACAACGCTCGCAAATTTCAATCTTACATCGCTCGACGCCGATAACGACTTGTAATCGACATAGAGCTCAGCAGTAGGAGTAATCAATTTCCCGCCTTTAAGCAATGAGAGAGTCTTCTCCTTGGTGAAACTGCCAGAGGTCTCTTTAATTGTAGGTGAAGAATTATTTATCTGAATTGTGTTCGAATCATCCCCAGTTGAAACAGTGTCATCTATCAAGGCCCTAAGATCAAGTACAGAAAGATTAGTCACAGTAGAAGTGTCCCATGAGGCCTTAAAACTGGAATTCGCTGATGTAATAGCAGCTCCGATATTTGTCCAAGGGCCGGTGGAAGAGTCACTCTTGTGTTGAAACTGAACCTTTTTGGAAAGACCTGAGGGATAAACGACAGCCGAGAGGGTAACTGCTGTACCAGATACTGTTGCCGCACCCTCTGGCTCAATTATGAAACCAACTGTCCCGCTCATCGTGGCCTTTACCTGAACCTGTGATCGTGATGACACGTTTGATGTGTTTGTCAATCTAGCTACTGCCGTGAATGTACCGGGACGGGTGTAAACGACATTCGCTGTTGCGCTAGTCCCTGTAATATTTGTTACAGAGACATCAAATAACCCATCTCCTTCAATATCAAATTCGCATATCGAGGCGCTGCCAATAAAATTGACCTGCAAATTAGTGCTGAAAGGAACAGTACCTGTCAAAGGGGTAGCAGTAAATGACGATATCGTAGGTGCGCTTGAGCTGGTCACAGAGATTGAACTCGACCCTACACTGTAAATCTTCCCCTGATTATCGCGAACAATCACCTTAGCCACATATAAACCAGGTTCGGTATAAGTAAAGTTTGCAGTATCAGTTTCTGTTACAAGATCGATGCGGTTGTTGGAATCAAAATCCCACTGATAGATCACCGGTGTAATTGACGTTGCATTAAGAGTGAAAGAGGTCGTGACAGGCGCACTTCCGCCCGCATTGTTCTGTGCTAGTTGAAGGCTGGTTGTTGGACCTGTAACAGATATCTGAACGGAACTTGATGTAGACTCGCCTTTATTGTCTGTGACCCGAACTGTCGCGTTAAAAGTGCCTGAAAGCTGATACGTAAAGGCAAAATTGCCGCCATCAACTGAGATAAAATCAAAGCGCGAGTCGCCCTCCACGTCCCATTCATACGTTGATACCGTTCCGTCGGCATCAGAGGCTGCAACTGTGAATCGAACCGTAAGGGGCGCCTGACCGCTGGTGACGTCTGCTGTCAAAGAAAGTATCTCTGGCGCAAGATTCTCCACGATACTTACACTAAGATCGTAATATCCAAACTCAACCACATTGCTAGATTTCGGTGAGTTTTCACACACAATATAATATGTTCCAGCCTGCAGAGTAGTTTGAACAAGCGAGGACTTGTCCCCCGCAAACCGATCGTCATTCTCTTTTACTAGCGTTGTCCCATCAGATTGGAACACCCTCAGGATAGTATCTGCGCCATCTCCAAGGGTTTTTGTCTCCGCCTTGAGCACACCACCGGCAGCTAATACTATCTTGAAAAAGTCCTTATCCTTTGTAGTCGATGTGGGAGGACTGAAATAATGAGTTATCTGCGGCCCGGAAAATGGAAGTGTAAGAGTGATCGAGCCGTTAATGTCATTATTTGGTTCATTCTGATCAAGGTAGTAGCGTATCGATCTGGCCTTGAAGATACCATCTGCTGATGCACTCCCTGTAATAGCCGTATACTCAGATGCAGTCACAACACCAAAGAGACCCTTTGCCATATCCTCCAGTGAGAGATTGGTATAGTTTTTCATCCCTATGAAGGACTTCCATATCTGGTTCTCTAACTTGTTAATAGAATCGCTAGTCAATGTATCAAACGACTCGTTAGCCGAATCAATAATGTCCCACAGAACTGCGGCAACAGCAATCTCGTTTGCAGCCATAATCGTGGTTGATGAAAGCGAAGGGGTCTCGATCTCAAAAAATGCCGCCCCAGAGCCTGAATTGTCTACAAAGTTTTGTGGTGCTGGGTAGAGAGTTGTGCCTGCAAATCTTCTGACGATACAAGAAAAGTAATGTGCCCACCCTTCAGACCATGACAGCCGCGAATCAAGCTGATCTGTTATGATATGTGTGCCTCCGGGGGTATCATCTCTAGAGTAGTTAACTGACATATAGTGTCCGATCTCATGTAGGATCACATCGTCATCGTACTCATCAGGATCAGATGAAGTGCCAAGCAGGAATATTGAATTATTACCCGGATCGAAGAATGTTCCGCTAGAATTTGTCTTCCAGTATATGGTAAGAGGAACAACGGATGGAAGCGTCAGGCCTGCCAGCTGATATTGATTCTGAAAATACTGAAATCCCCATACAGCACAATCGAATATGTTAAATGCAGGCGCCCCACCTGAATCGATTGTAATATCAAAGTCTATTGTAAAAATATTATTTGTATCGACATTAGTGATAGGACTGAAAGCAGTGTACATTTGGCCTTCAGATTGAGAATTTTTTACCGTTACATTGAATGGCGAGGCGGTATTCCTAGCATAAATCCTTATAAAAACTGATTTAGTACCCTGATTAGTGACATTTATCATGTAGAAACCTGTATCATCTGTAGTACCAGAGCCAAGGACAGTGTTAGTTGAGTCAACTAGATCAACTTCCGCCCGCCTTACCGGGAGGAATTCAGTCTGACCAGTAAAGCCGTTTGAATTGTAGATTTTATTCTCGTACCTGACTGTACCTATACCAGCCCCCGCACAAGGCTCGTTTGGTATCGCTAGGACTAGAACAGGGATTACAAATATCATAATATTAGTCTACCCTGCCCTCTTAATATGGTCAATACTATATTGTCTGGCCAGCTGATTTGCAAATCGGCATTCGATTTGCAATCACAAAACGCTATAATATTTGCGACTATGACAAGTCCAAAGATTTACCTTTTATTGGCTTTATTTCTTATACCCTCTTCTTTTCAAAGTGAAGCGATCCACGGCTTAAAGGCAGTGACTTGCTACTATTGCATGGTTGAAAAGATGCTTCACATGGAAAATGAGAGCGAAATCCCGCACCGCACCGCGCTTTTGGGTACTGCCAAAAATGCAGGGCTGGTGCGGGGTAATCCTCGTAAACTGGAGCACACGCAGGAAGGCCAAGGCATTGCTACCAAGTATCCCAATGACAAGGGAATTGAGAAGGATCCCGACATTGTACTTGCAGAGAATTTTGAAGATGGGGATTACAAAAAGCGCTGGGATGACGTTAAAAACCCCAAGTGCCTTGAGCTCTGTGAAGATCCAAAGAATGTACATTCAGGCAAGCACTCGATACAAATCACAGCTACACTTGGCGACAACACAGGCGGACATCTTTACAAGATGCTTTCAAAGGGTCTTGATACCTGCTATCTCCGTTTCTACGCCAAGTTTGAAAAAGAGCACGAGTACGTCCATCATTTTGTGCATCTTACTGCATACAATCCGGGGACAAAATGGCCACAGGGAGGCGCAGGTGAACTCCCTGATGGCAGCAAACGGGCAACCACAGGCATCGAGCCGTGGGGCAACTGGGGCAGACACAAACCGCCCGGAGCGTGGAATTTCTACACATATTGGTGCGAGATGAAAAAATCCAAGGACGGAAAATACTGGGGAAACTCCTTTGCCCCTGAGGAACCTGTACTTGTAGAGCGCGACAAGTGGATTTGTGTTGAAATGATGATGAAGATGAACTCCTCACCAGACAAGGAAGATGGCGAACAAGCATTCTGGATCGATGGCAAGTGCGCCGGCCGCTGGGGCGGCTTTCGCTGGCGAACTTTAGAAGAGCTCAAGATCAACGGGATCTGGATACTCTACTATATCACCGAAAACGCACCCAAACAAAATAATGTCAAAGACCCCAAAAAGGTCAACCGTATCTGGTTCGACGACATACTTGTGGCCAAATCCTACATTGGTCCGCTCTGCAAGGAAAAGCAAAAGAACTAGTGCTTGCTTTCGCTTGAAAACCCATACTGGCTTGATATAGTACTTCTATCGCATTTTGGGAGGAATAAAAATGAAGACCAAATTAATCGCAATTTTAGCTGTCACCCTTTTTGCCGGTCTTGCTCTTGCACCACAGGACTCTTATGAGCTTAGGCTAAAATTTCAAAAGGACGACAAGTACACAGAGTCATTCAAAGTAAAAATGAAAATGGGGATCCCTATGGCTGGTGATATGGACATGAAAATGGAATTTGAGATCGCAACAAGTGTAAATTCTGTTGAGAAGGATGGAGCTGGAAACATTGAACAAGAATTTAAAAGCATGAAGATGTCAGGCGACGCAATGGGCCAAAAATTTGACTTTGACAGCACCAAAAAAGAGGACCCTGATGACATCAATCCAGTGGCACGTGCAATGAAGCAAGCATGGGATGAATTATCTAAACAAAAAATTGCGTCAAAAGTAGATTCTCTCGGTAAATACAGCTACGAAAAAAACACAAAAGTAGGAGGCATGGATCTAAGCACAATGCAATTCCCTTTCCTTTTACCAAAGGGAAAAATCAAGGTTGGAGAAAAATGGGACTCCGATTATACAATGAACTTCAATAATTTTTCGAATATAAAAGCTAAAGCGCACTACAAGTTAGAGAAGACTGAAGATCTTAACAGAGAAAAATGTGCTGTGATCAAGATCGAAAAGGTAGAGATGATGTTTGATGACAAGGAAGGCCCATTTAAAGGTATGAAGATTACCTCTGAGGTCAAAAGCGACGCCAAGTGCTATCTGAACCTAAAAAAAGGTGCTGTTGTAAAAATAGCCGGCACAATGAATATCAACATGAAAATGACCATACCGAATACAGAGGAAGAGATGAAAATCAGCATGGCTATGGACTTGGACTATACTCGTAAATAAGGCCTTGGTTGATCTCTTACCTATAGAGGCACATAATCATCTGGAATGAAAGTCGGTGTAATAACTCACTTTGACTCTAGCCACCTATTGCCCGGCCATCCAAAATGCGGCATACCTCACGGCCACACTTATAAAATCGAAGTAACTGTAGAAGGACCAGTCAAAAACGGCATGGTAGCAGATTTTGACACCCTCAAAACATCACTCAAGGAGATCCTGAAGCAATTTGATCATGTCAATCTAAATGAGATCATAGCCTATCCATCATGCGAAAATATCTGTCTTGAGGTTCATAAGAAATTAAGGGTAAGATTCAACCAACCCATAGGTATAAAAGTCTGGGAGGGAGATGGAAAATGGGCCGAGCATACAGAATAACCGTTACGGTCTTTGTCCTATCAGATAGATATTTCCCGCATTTATTCCAAGCGGGATTCTTCCTAATCCGACACCGAAAAAGAAATCACATATAATACTGTCTAGACCCCTAGGGATAGGCAGCATTCGAAGCCAGAGTCCTATTGGATAAACATTAAAAGCAGATTCTAATTCAACTATCCGAAAGCCGTGCTTCTCAAAGATCTGGCGCATCGTGCGTTTGTTGTAGAGAAATGTGTGCTCAATATCAATGATAGGAGATCTCTCACCTAAAATTGTAGCTGATAACGCCTCAACATCATGATTGAGGGCCAGAACAATGCCGCCTGGTTTTAACACACGAAACACATCCTTCAGAAACAAGTTTGGATCGGGAATATGATCCAACGTTTGAAAAAAGGCAACAAGATCGAATGAATTCTCCTCATAAAGCCCTGCCCTGAATGAATCATTCTTGATTCTGTCTCGTATCTTGTCAGAAGCCCTTGTAATAGCATCAGATGAAGGTTCTACGCCACAAACCCATTTGAATCCTATTTCGAGTGCAACTTGGAGCAGAAAGCCAGGCCCGCACCCAATTTCCAGAAAATTATCTCTTTTGACAAGATTTGCAGCTCGAGTCAAATAATATTCATATGTCTTTTTAATGTAATAGATATAGTCATCATAAGTAAACTTGCTATGTCTATAGAAAAGCTCAAGCTTTTCATTGTCAATGACAGGATTTGAGTAAACCAAGGAACAGCCCCTGCATTTTACGATTCGAAAATGGAGTCTATCCGGACGCCTCCGTGCCGAGAAGATCCTCTCATCAATCAAATCCTCTCTGAAATTAGGTGGATAGATTACATCGTAATTATCAAAGGTTTCACAGATTGCACAACGGACTTGTTTCATCTGAGACTTTTGCCAAACTTGTAATTGAACATGTTCTTCAGGAATTCAATGACTGTTCTCCAGTTGGTATTTGACTTACCTCCCACTCGCATGTGGCTGATAGTCGAGACCTCCCTGATTTTATATCCCCATTTCCTTGCTTTAATCATCATCTCAAGATCGATAAAGGAATCGCGAGATACAAGTTTCATTTGCTCAACCATACCGCGTGGATAAATCTTAGGACAGCCATTTATATCGAACGTTCTTACACCAAATAAAATATTTGCCAAGAGATTATAAACCTTTGAATTAACCACTCGTAGAAAATTTTCACGTTCAACTCTGTGAACCTTGGCAATAGTATCCGCCTTACACCTGCGCCAAATTCCAGGTATAACTCCGGGATCTATCTGACCATCAGACGGCATATGACCGATGTATTCACCCTCGGCGATTTTAAAGCCAGTAAGCAAGGCAATTCCCCATCCTTTATGAGGTGCCACGCAGACTTGCACTCTCTCATTTTTTGAAGAGATTTTTTTTAACACTTCCAAGCTTCTATCGGTTGATCCATTTTCAGCCAGTATCAGCTCGAAATCGATTCCGCTTTTGCCCAGGACATGCAGAACATCATCTACAACTCGGTCGATAAAATCTGCCTCGTTAAGGACTGGCAAGATAAGAGAAAGTTCTCTCACGCCTCAAGCATTGATTTCACCTGTGCTGAAATCTTTTCAGGTGTCAATGAGTGAAAATCTCTAAGGTACTGCTGATCGCCGACCACCAGCTTAGTAGATTCTCGTATGCCCAATCTTTTGAATCGAACTCCTTGAATTCCAGACTCTAGTAGGACCTCTGCCGCTGCGCCTGATAAACCGCCAGAGATTGCATGTTCTTCGACCGTAACAAGCACGCCGGTTTTTTTCGCGCTTTCCACTATGAGATCACTATCAAGAGGTTTAATGGTATGCATGCTGATCACACGCGAAGAATATCCATCTTTTCCAAGCTGCTCTGCTGCCTGTAAGCAATTATAGACCTGATTTCCAGTTGCGATAAGAGTGAGATCTGAGCCTTCTTTTAGAATAATTCCACTTCCTATCTTGAATTTTGGGATGATTTCATGAACCAACGGATCTCCACCCTTTCCAATCCGTAAGTAAAACGGCCCCTGTTGGCGCACTGATTCTTTCACTGCAAGCTCAGTTTCGACTGGATCAGCTGGACATAGAACAGTCATGTTTGGCAGGACACGCATGATTGCAATATCCTCTAACACGTGGTGTGTTACACCATGAACAGCGTAAGGAAAACCACCGCCGACTCCGACAATTTTCACATTGAGATTCTGACTAGCAACATCGTTTCTAATATGGTCATAGGC
>SBBU01000259.1 GCA_005239585.1 Planctomycetaceae bacterium | reverse complement strand
TATTCGATGAGGTCGACAATGAAATGAAAATTGCCCAAGAGGAGATATTTGGCCCAGTGCTCTCTGTTATTCCATTTGATAATTTTGAAGAAGCCATGAACCAATCCAATGAGACTCTCTATGGTCTCGGTGCTGGTTTGTGGACGAGAGATATAAAGAAGGCACACATGGCTGCTCGAATCATTAAAGCTGGAATAATATGGATCAACTGTTTTTATGTTATGGATGCTGCCAGTCCGTTTGGCGGATACAAAAAGTCAGGGTTTGGCCGCGATCTCGGCAACGGATCGCTGGAAAATTACACCCAAGTAAAGACAATCTGGTATCCCAATTAGTTTGGGTTGAACTCCAGTAGCCCATTTGTTATAAGAACAACGAAATGTTAGTGCAGGTACCGATAAAGGATATCGAGACAAATCCATTCCAAGCAAGGAAAAAGATCAATCGCGATACCATTAAGCAGCTCGCTGAGGAAATCAAATCGCTCGGACTCTGGCCGGGGACAATAAAAGGGCGGATGAAGAATGGCAAGGTTCAGCTCTGCTACGGACACCGCAGGATAGAGGCGCTCAAGTTTCTTGGCTACAAGGATGTTCAGATTGAGATTGAAGACCTTAACGATGAGCAGATGTTCTATCATTCGCTGGCGGAGAATCTTCAACGGGAAGATCTTACTGATATTGAAAAAGCCGAAGCCATTCAGAAATTGCTCGATAGGTTAAAAAAACAGGGCTCGAATGTTGATGAGGCCCTTAAAAAGACCAGTAAGATCCTCGGCTTGAGCGAAGGTTGGATCAAGACACTTTTAGGAATCCTTTCTCTTGAACCTCAGGTTCAAAAGGCCATACGCGAGAAAAAGATTGCAGGAAGAACGGCTCTAGAGGCCTATAGATTTGGCGGAAAAGAATTTGTTAAGACAGCTGCAAAGGAAAAACTCGCTGTCCATAAAATAGCTAAAATGGCCCAAAAAATAAGGGATATCCCTAATACCTCTGTTCAGGATCGACTAAAAAAAGAGATTGTAAGCGGCAAGATTACTGATTTGCGAGAAGTAGAAAAGAAGGCAAGAGGATTGCTCAAATCTGTCAAGACTTTTAACCCTGAAGATTTGGAGCGGTTGGCTACGATATGGTCTGGTAAACTATCCGAATGGGATGCCGGCATTGAAGAGCTTTTGATTTATGGGGCCAAACTCAAAGCCAATATCAAACTTTTTAGCCCAATCAAATCTAGCGCATCTAGTCTGGTAAAAAAACTAAATCGCATCCTTTCTTAATTCGGGCGCGAAACTAAAGTGTTCTGCTAAGCTGGGAGTTTTCCCTGTTTGTTTGAGAGATAATGAGATAATCTGGCGTTTCTTGCATCTTGTAGTGTTAGACATGCCTGTTTCATATGATCGATCTCGGTCTTGTTTAGACCAATCCGATTTGAAATTTCATCAATCGCTTGAATGTATGCCCCACCCCTAACTGTTTGATCAATATCTGGATACTTGACTTGGTCTGCTGGGACGAGTATTCGTGCCGAGTCCCTTGGTTCTATCTTAAGGACGCCTCCTCCGTAGAATCTGCCGAGTAGTTCGATGCTTAACATCGTGACCCAGTTGTAAAAAGAGGCTGTTAAAGTTTGCGGGTGTCCTGTGAACACTGCATGAAGATTGTTTGTGCAAAGTGCTCCTGCCTCGTTCAGGACGAGTCGGGGTAATCTTCCTACCATGTATGTTAAAAATGCGTCAGGTCTGTCGCCAGTTTTTATCGAAAACCACGGACTTCTTATACTGCATTTAAATCTCTTGTGAATCTTGTTTGCCTCTCCATAGCGAATGTAGCTCTCGATATGTTTTTCAGAGTCAGTAGAAAGTAGCAGGCACTTGATATCAGATTGATGCAATCTGTTGAGATCGGCGTTTGTAAATTTTGCTCCTGATAACAGTTGCGGACTGGAGATGGCAGGGCGTAATATTTCTCCTGGAATCTGCCATTTTTTGGCCTCATTCTTTGATAATAGAAAGAAATCATTCCCGCCTGTTACTATTCCCAGTTTAACTTGAGCGATGTTCGAGAGATTGGCAAATCTATCGGAATAGGCCAGCTTATCAAAGATCTTTCTGGAATCGTGTGAAATCAAGTCATAAAGGCATTCTGTTGAGACGTTCTCTGCAGGTTTAGGTGCCAAGTTTGTTTCGTTGAGTTCGTCTGGGGTATAGATGTTCTGAAAATAAAAGCCCTTTAACTTTGAGCTGCTGTCGCAAAGCAACAATACGACCCTTGTTTGCGCATTAAATGCATAGAAGTTAATGATAAGTATGGTAACCTGATTGAATTTTTGTCCAAGTTCTTTAAGAAGATTACGAGAATAGTTTGCAAAGAGGATCTCCCTGGGCACTATGAATGCTAATCTCCCTCTATTTGATAAGTGTTTCAGTGATTCCTTTAAGAAGGGCAGCCATGAACTTGAAAGACCGTTGCTATGCTCAAAAAGCTGGTATCTGATGAAGGGCGGATTTGATACTATGCTGTCAAATTTCCCGAGTTGTGATTTTACATTGAAGAAATCTTGATTCACCACTTTTGTGCAAGGAAGAGTAGTTTGTAACTTTCTGCAAGCAGCTTGATCAATGTCAATGCCAGTTAGTTTTTTGGTTATCGTGCTTGCTTCTTCTAGGATAGCACCGTCTCCACAGGCAGGATCAAGAACGCTATCCGAGGGTGATCTTACCGCCCATCTGGCAAGAAAACTCGCAAGGTACTTTGGCGTATAATAGGCCCCGAACTTGTTTCCCACGCACTCTCTCCAACCAAGGGTAAACCCCGTACCCCATGTTTTGCAAGGGGCTTTTTGAGTTCGCCTAATTGCAATGAATCTCTATTGTCAGATATAGATATCGACAAAATAGAGCAAATGGGTTATAATAGAGCCGTCTTGAAGGGCTGGAAACTCTTTTTTTTGATAGTTCTCCTTTTTCTCGTGCTATTTTTCCTAGTCCCAGTTTTTTATCCCGAGTCAACGTTTAACTGTTGGATGGAGAGCTTTGATATAAATGGTGGCAAGTATAGATATCAGAGATACATTATGACTTTGAAGATAATGGATTCGATTCAGGAGACGGTATTGTCGCGTGACTTGGTAAATAAAGCGCAAGAGGACTGGAAACTGGTCAGGATAGGTATGCCTTTTAGAGACCTCAAATCAACTAGTGCATATGCAGCTGTCTTGAATGCCCTCAATAAGATAGAGGAGGCATATAAAACAAGTAGTTTTTCTGATGAAGCTAGGCAGGAAGTTTCATTTGTTTTCCTAAAGTTGATTAAAGATGATGAGGGAGATGCACGCGTTGAAAGCTATGCACAGTTGATTCTTAATGTTGCATATGAAAGGAAAAATATAATAACTACAAAGGGCTATCTGCCATCCCCCCCCCCTCGATGAGTGTTTGTGATTTTACACACCCCATGTATAATAGTTTCGATGAGCGTAATCGCTTTATTAATGCCTTTGTTACTCCAGGAAGATCCTTTTAAGATAGATCTTGAAAAACTTGAACCATTAAATAGGATAAAGTTGGAACCATGTATAAAAAAACCTACGTTAGTCATAGATATAAAGAGTACAACTGTTGAAGTAACCAAGGAGATGCATGACTTTTTCCTGGATGAATTACCTTTCAGTGTCGATTGTGCCAAAGTATTTGTCAGCCCTAAGAAAAAGATTAAATATCACATTTATCGCGAGTCTGATATACGCAAAAAAGGCTCTCAAGATATCTATTATCTTGTTGACGAAGATGGGATTTTTGCTCGAATAGAGATCATAGAGAAAAGCGTCTCTCGGCGTGTGTTGTATATCTTTGGTTACATCGATAAAGTGTTTTTTGCCTGGGCGAGGGCTGTCGTAATTGTTGCAAGTGAGCAGAAACCTGGTCTTGAGGTAAAGGGAAGAATTTTGCTCCATTCGGAAGGTTTGAGTTCATTGTTTGCTGGTCTGGCACAAGGATTCCTTATGAAGAAAACATCTGGTTTTATAAATACAGCAAAGGAAATGGCATTGAAGGCCAAGACTGACCCAAAGAAGTTTTTTGATGAAATAAATTCACGTAAGGAAGTAGATAGGATTGGTGTTGAGAAATTCAAAAACAAATTTATAATAAGATAGCTCTGTTCTTTTTCAAGTTTGGAACTTGTCTCGCTCTTTGGCCATATAATAGGGGAGGAGCTTGTTATCTCATTACAAGTTTTATATGGCCTAAGAGCGGGGCAAGAGATTGTGTCGTGGGTAACCGATCGTTCGCTTGGGGCGGACGGTAGGAAAGTCCGGGCTCCAGAGGGCAGGATAGTTCCTAACGGGAACAACTCAGATTCGCGAGGATCTGGGGAAGGAAAGTGCCACAGAAAACAGACTACCCCGCACTTTGGACGACTAACAAGTGAAGCTGGTTTAAAAAGGGGGGTTGGTTAATTGCGGTGGGTTTGACGCTTGTTATTCAGCCAAAGTGCGGGGAAAAGGTGAAAAGGTGGGGTAAGAGCCCACCGCTCTGATGGTGACATCAGAGGCATGGTAAACCCTATCCGGAGCAAGGCTAAATATATGTGCTAAAGATTTGTCCGATCTGACGCTGGCCTAAACCAGCGTGGCGCATGGGTCAGCCGCATGAGCCGATTCGAAAGAGTCGGCCTTAGAGTGATGGTTACCATCCCGGTCGTTTGATCGGGAATACAGAACCCGGCTTATAGCGACGCGATACCTTTTGCTC
>SBBU01000255.1 GCA_005239585.1 Planctomycetaceae bacterium | reverse complement strand
GGATAGCGGTGAAACAAGGAGAAAGCCATGATGTCATGCGCAGGTCTAAACTCATCATAACCGCCTCGGGGACTGCGACAGTAGAGGCATTAATATTTGAAACACCCATGATCGTTATATACAAGTTAAGTCCGTTTACAGCGATGGCCGCGAGACGATTCACAAAGCTTAAAAATTTCTCAATGGTCAACATCCTTGCAGACCGCGAGGTAGTTCCAGAGTTCTTTCAGGACCAAGCCCGGCCTGAATTAATTTCCAAGTGCGCAATCCAACTAATTGAAGGAGATGGACTGGAAGAGATGAAAGACGAGCTAAGAAAGCTAAAGCCAAGACTTGGCGCCCCGGGTGCAAGCCAACGTGCTGCGGTAGAGATACTCAAATTTTTATGATGATACTTGCTGCTCTGGCATTGTTTCTGGCATCAGCACTAGTTTCACTAGTCTATTTTAAAACAGGCAAAAAACAGCTTGTAATTCTTTCACGAATCCTAGCGGCCGGAGGAGCCTCTCTAACGATTGGCGAAACAAGACTGCCGATACTTTTTTCAAGCATCCTAATACTCATAATGATCGCCTTTGATATCGCCCTTGGAATTAATGCATTTATCCTGCCATCGGCAGTCCTTTGTATGCTTAACATCCTTTCAACAACAGTTCTTCCTAAAAACTACACAGCTATAGACATAAATATCTGGACTTTCGGCCACAAGAGCCTACTCGTCTTGAGCTATACCATTTTCGGATTAGCTTTTATCCTCGGTTTTTTCTACTTGCTGGGGCAACATATCCTAAAGATAACTAGAAAAGGGACTGCCTTGGATGAACTACCGCCTCTTGAGACAATATCCAAGATAAACTTTCTTGTGATGCTCAGTGGGACCCTGCTCTTTACATCCGGAATTGTCCTAGGCTACCTCTATGCAAGGCAGGTAGTATCATCTGGCTGGCGACTTGATATAACGGTGATTCTTACTGCCCTGGTATGGTTTATCTATATACTCACGCTAGTTTCTACTCTTCTCCCCGGGTTAAAGGGAAAGAGGATTGCATTTGGGTCGGTAATCGGATTTCTAGCCCTCTATTCCACACTTGTGGCGAGCGAGCTTTTTAGCAAATTCCATTCCTTTAAATGAAGTTAATAGTACAAGGAGTCAATCACAAAACAGCTCCATTGGAGCTAAGGGAAAAGATATCTGTACGACCAGAACTTTTAAAAGAGATGCTTAAAAATCTAACACCGGAAGGCAAGGAGGCTGCCCTGCTTTCCACATGCAACAGGGTAGAGGTCTACAGTATCCAAGAAGGATTAACAAACCTGCTAAATAAATTACCGGGAGCTGAGAGTCTGACAGAAAGCATCTATACCTACAGACATGAAGATATTGAAGCTGTTAAGCATCTTTTCCGAGTCGCCTGCGGTCTTGACGCAATGGTAGTAGGGGAGACTCAGATAATTAATCAGGTCAAAGCGGCATATCGAAATGCAAGAGAGGCCGGCTGTACGGGGAAACTTCTGAACAAGCTCTTCGAATACGCACTTTCAACCGCAAAGAAAGTTCATTCCCAAACACGAATTTCTGACCGAAATTCATCTGTGCCTGCAGTTTGCGCCACGCTCGCCTATAAAATTTACGGAGATCTAGGGAAACGGACGCTCGTTGTTATCGGCGCAGGTGAAACTGCTGAAATTACCTTAAAGGTATTCAAACAAAGAGGGGTTGGAAGAGTAATAGTCATAAACAGATCCGTTGAGAAAGCTATGGACTTGTCGCAGAAATATGGGGCATTGGTCGGCCACCTCTCACAGCTAAAGACATTTATGAACGAAGCGGACATCGTACTTTCCTGCGTTAACTCTGATAAATACATCATCGAAAAGGCAGATGTTACCATTAGAAGCAG
Source organism: Planctomycetaceae bacterium (assembly GCA_005239585.1). The sequence goes on along the minus strand of SBBU01000255.1, from coordinate 1,278 downwards.
ACCGTTATTCATTATCGATATCGGTGTCCCTCGCAACGTTAATCCTGATGTCAATTCGCTTGAGGCGGTCTATCTGTACAATATTGATGAGTTAAAAGAAATAGCTGAGGAGAATCGTAAGAAATTTGATAAAGAATTCGGCATGGCTGAGTCGATACTCGAGATGCAATCGACTGAATTTTTTAACAAAATTAAAGGAGAGCTTTGATAAATACTTCAACTGCAACAATAGCCATAATCAATGCAACGATACGCTGAACGAAACCTCCAGTTATCTTTCTTGAGAGCAAAACCCCGATCTGAGCGCCCAGTATTACGCCGATGCCCATAAAAAGCGTCATGCGAAAATCTATATGATTCATTAAGAAAATTGCCCCGAGAAGCGTAGTAAACACAAGGACAAACTGACTGGTTGAGGTCGCTCTTTTTGTTTCAAATCCCAAAAAGAATATGAGGCACGGAACAACTATTACCCCTCCCCCTATTCCAAACATCGAGCTTATAAAACCATTAAACATTGCAAATGCAGGGAGGGTTATTTTGCTTTTCGTTGCCATATTCTGTCTCTCTCCTCTTGCATAGATAAAGACAAATATGGAGCATAGAAACATAATTACAGAAAAAAGTATGTAATAGATATTTGCTTCAAGCCTATGAACCAAATATGCCCCAATTACTACGAACAGCGCCGACCAAGCGACGAAATGTAGTCCTGTCTTGACATCTACACTTCGCCTCGTGAGGTTGGTTGTAGTAGCAGAGAGCGCATTTAGAAAAATTATCGACAGGCTCGTTGCATCTGCCTGTGCAGGCGGAAAAGCCCATACTATTAGCAGATAGGGCATGATGAAAAAACCACCTCCAACTCCAGCCACCGCCCCTATTAACCCCACGATAAAACCAAGCAGTATTAGTATAGCTTCCATAAGAGAATCAGGGCTTTAACATCAAACTGTTCTTCAATAGCAATTTTACCTTGATAGCTTATACTTTATTTAAAGAAAGACTCCAGCTGGGTTTGAGTCCAGCCGGAGCTTTCGCTTGTTTTGTAGAGGTTGGCAGGGTGAGGCCTATATTCTGCCTGTATTATAGCAACGAGCCTTTTACATGTCCAGCACTTTGATCATAGGTAAAATTTATTCCCTAGCTCCTGGCAGGTCACAGGGTTTAAGAGTAGATACAGTCTTTGGTTTACCCTACCCCTATGCGTAAGCTTGAAAAAAAAAAAAAAAAAACCCCGAATGTTCGGGGTTTTTTTTCCCCAGTTTTTAGCACTTT
>SBBU01000363.1 GCA_005239585.1 Planctomycetaceae bacterium | reverse complement strand
CCTCTAGCCTGTCATAAGAAATAAATTTTGCCATGAAGTTGTTCCTGATCCCGCACTGGCATGGGGGGCTCTCATGGTATTTGAATGAGCAGGATGAGTTTGAACGAAGCGCACGTTTTTTTCACACATGGATCGAAGCCCTGAAAAAAGAACCGCGTTTAAGATTTGTGATGGACCAAGTCCCGCTCATGAGACCATATCTTGAGCGATACCCTGAAGACCTCCCATTTATCAAGACTTTTTTGGATGAAGGACTCTTGGAGCTTGTGAACGGATGGTACCATGAACCTGATGTGAATATTCCGGGCGGCGAAGGACTGGCAAGGTGCGCAGTCTTGGGACAGCGCTGGCAGGAAAAGGTTTTTGGCCGGCGAGCCCACATTGGCTGGAACATCGATTGCTTTGGTCAGCCAGATACCATGCCGCAAATTCTCCTCTTGAGCGACATTGACAGGGCAATTCTGATGCGAGGTCCGGCAGCCAAGCCAGTACCAGCAACTGAGTTTTATTGGGTTGGACCCGATGGTTCAAAGATTCTAACACACTATATGAGTCAGCAGTATACATGCGGGGCGTGGGTTGGAAAGACAGACAAATTGGAGGGTGAATTCGAGCTGATAGAGTGGCTTTTCAAGACTCTCGGTAAGGTAGCAGCCGGCAAGGCAATCCTTGCCCCTGCAGGAAGGGACTTTATGCAGCCCCATCCTTTTCAGTGTAAAACAGTATCAGCATGGAATGAAACACATCCGGAGAATCAGATTGAAATCTCCACTCCGGGCAAGTTCTTTAACGAGGTAGAAAAGGAACGAGACAAGTTGCGGGAGTTTGCCGATGAGGTCACGCGACACGGTTTTTGCGCGACCGGCACTTGGAGCTTTCGCATCGGTCTCAAGCAAAGCTACCGCAAGTGTGAGTTTTCACTCCTTGCCGCAGAACGGTTAGAGACATTAACTGCTCTCATTGGCAATGATTATGATGAAAAGCGATATTCTTCAATATGGGAGAAACTCTGTCTCAATCAGTTCCACGATGCCATCACAGGGTGCGGGACGGACATTATTTATCTGCCACAGATCAAACGTTATGAACAGGTAAGTGCGTTTGTTGACGAGCGTGTCGAAACGAACCTGTCCTACCTCGCATCCAAGATAAATACGCTCTCATTACCACAGACGGAAAAAACAGTCCCTATAATAGCCTTTAATCCATTAAATTTTCCAAGAGAAGAGCTTGTCATATTCTCGCCCGGGGAGATTGGATTAAGCAACACATTTCGACTTGAAGATGAAAAAGGGAGTGAAATCGCTTATCAGAGATTAAAAGAGCATGATCAGGTGGCATTCTGGGCAGAGCTCCCATCGCTTGGATATAGGACGTACTGCGCCAGAGCTGAGACAGAACCAACGATCAACCCCGAAGAGCGGATCTCAACAGGTAAGGTGTTAGAATCGGACTTGCTTCTAGTGGAGCTTGATGATGACGGAAATATGAATCGCCTCTTTGATTGCGTTGCCAAGAGAGAGATCCTTGATCCTGACGCCAAGCGGGTGGTGCCGTGCCATTCTGCTGTGGTGAGCCCATTCAGGTATCGTCATGGTAAAAAGCACTATTGGACTGTTCATCTTGCGCACTCGTGTGTGGATTTAAATCGAGACAAGTCTCTCAAGGCGATTCGACTCCCAAATCACTTTGATCTCAAAATTCTCTCTTTAACTCTTGACGCTGAACCGCAGGATATTTCTAAATTTTTCAATGCAGACGGGATTTCTACAGAGAAAAACCCGGAAGATTGTCTGATGTATGATCAGCAGATGAATCGATTTGAGGACGGGAGAAAAATCGAGCGGCCGGTAGGTTTTCCTGCTGAGATGCTCCCTCAAAATGCAAGACTGGAATGTCCGCAAGATGGTGTAACATTTAACCTCGGGCCTTGGCAAGATGGATCGATGAATATGATTTCGTGTCAGGGACAGACAATTCCTCTTGCGGACAATCGCCAACGACTCCACTTGCTCGCACTCTCTTCGTGGGACAACTATGACGGACCCATCACAGTAATTTACGGGGATGGAACAGAGGAGGAGCTTTACCTCTTTGTGGAGGATTGGAGATCTACTCCCCTGCCGATCGTAAACGCAAAAAGCGCGAATCTTGTGCAAACGTTTGAAGATATAGGTAATCCTTACGTCTATGGGATCACGCGCCAAGTTGGAACCACTGAAAAGACTCAAGCTTCGGTAGAGATTCGAAGTGGCCCTGTTCTAACAAGGGGAATTGCGACAAGCACCATAGAAGGCTCACATTTCAGACGAGAGATCAGACTCGTTAAAAAAGGGAGAAGAATCGATTTTGTTACAGACATTGACTGGAAAGGGTCAGACAGGACTGTAATTGTATCATTTCCTCTTTCATCAAAAGGTGAGCGCAGTGAAGAGGTTCCATTTGGGTTCAAGGCCCGACCAGACGGCACATTTCCGGTGCAGACATGGTCAGAATGGGGGACCTCTTCCAATGGAGTAGCATTGCTGAATCGAGGTCTGCCTGCCTGCAATCTCTCTGGAGGCCAACTGAGTTTAACTCTCTTTCGTAGTCTTTCTAAAGGGGCCTTGGGGGATGTCCCTTCTGAGACTGGTTTGGACCGTCGCAAACATCGCTTCGAGTATGCATTGTATGTGCACAATGGATCATGGCAGGCTGCCCAAGTTCCTCAGGCAGGCTGGGCATTCAATTCACCAATTCTTTTGCTGACCACAGGGATTCATAGGGGTAGTCTTCCCGTGGCAAAATCCTTTCTACAGACCTCGGATCAGGTTATATTGACCTCGATGAGCAAGGAACAGGGAAAGATACTGATTAGGTTTCTTGAGACGCTTGGAGTAGACCGCCCACTGGAGATACAAGGAGAAATGCTTTCCATTTTCAAGAGAGCAATCCCTGTGAATTTTCTTGGCGATGAGCTTGGAAGACCTGTAGAGATCAAAGTGAATAAGCTTGAAATACCCTTGAGGCCTCGCAAGATTATGACGCTCCATCTGGAATAATGAATATGAGACTTGAAGATAAAGTTGCAATTATTACGGGGGCGGGAGCTGGGATGGGCAAGTCCACTGCAATTCTTTTTGCGCGTGAGGGGGCTAGCGTTGCAGTTGTGGATCTAAATGCTCATGGCACCAAGGGTGTTGCCGATGAGATCTGCAAAGAGGGTGGTCGTGCTTGTCCCATTACGGCTGACGTTTCACAATCAAAATCGGTAAAGGACATGATCGAAGAGACCATTCGTAATTTCGGCAGACTCGATATCCTCTTTAATAACGCCGGAATCGTGGAGGGCGGGGATCTTCATGATGTATCGGAAGAGTCATGGGATAAACAGATGGATGTAAACGCCAAGAGTGTTTTTCTCGGATGCAAGTATGCACTGCCGCACATGATTCAGCGTCGAAACGGCGTGATCCTCTCCATGGCATCAGCTGCTGCCGTGATTGGTCTGAAAAACAGATCTGTTTACTCGGCCACCAAGGGGGCGATAGTTGCGTTGACAAGGGCGCTCGCAATAGATGTTGCTCAATATGGGATTCGCGTCAATGCAATTTCTCCCGGCACTATAGAGACCGAGTCACTGTACGACAGGATACAAAATGCGCCTGATCCTCTCTTGGCTCGGAAGCAGTTCGCTGATAGGCAGATGATGGCCAGAGTAGGGCGGCCGGAGGAAGTTGCTGAACTGGCCTGTTATCTTTGTTCCGACGCGGCTTCATTCATTACTGGTACAAATGTGGTAATTGACGGCGGACTGTTATTGAAATGAGGTTATATGTTTTTGTCAGGTAAAGTAGCGATCGTTACTGGCGCCGGTTCTGGAATAGGGAGGGCGACTGTTCTGCTCTTTGCAAACGAAGGTGCAAAGGTTGTTGCAGTGGATGTAAATTCCAAGTCAGTTCAGGAGACCGCTAAAGCGCATAGTTCAATATTGCCAATCGAGGCAGATATTACATCCCAGCAACAGGTGGATAGAATGGCCTCTAGCACATTAGAGAATTTTGGCAAGATTGATGTACTGGTAAATAACGCTGGCATTTACTTTGACACGCCTGTAACAGAGACATCGCCTGAAGAATGGGATCGAATCATGTCAGTGAATCTCAAGGGTCCATTTCTTTGCTCGCGCAGGATGATTCCTGAGATGCTTCGTGGCGGAGGCGGCTCAATTGTCAACTGTGCCTCAGTGGTTGCCTATGCGCCGTTGGAAAATTCTTGTGCATACATGGCTTCAAAGGCAGGACTTGTAGGTCTTACGAAGAGCATGGCAAGGGACTTGGCAACAAAAAATATTCGTGTGAACTGTGTCTGTCCCGGTGCTGTGAATACCCCAATGCTTTGGGGAGAGATGCCAGAGGGCGCGAATCGCGAAGAAGAGCTCAAGAAATCGGGAAAGGATCACCCTCTGGGCCGCATCGCATCTCCTGAAGAAGTGGCTCACGCAATCCTCTTTCTTGCCTCAGAGAGAAGCTCCTTCATGACTGGCAGTTCCTTGATTATTGATGGCGGTTATCTTAGCAGGGTGTAGTGAGTTTAACTTGTTAAGTAGATCCCTCCAGTGGGATCTGTTTCTGCTTGGTCTATCATCCCGGCTAGTTTTACAAGTGCCTTGGCGATCTTTTTTATATCGCTTGTTGGAAATTTTTCCGCGTTCACAAATACAACCCCGGGGATAGACTTGACTTCTTTTAGCATATCTACAAAGAGTTTGGCAAAATCTGAACTGTTATATGTTATTATTATCCTCTGATCCTGCACTGATTTGCGGAATATAGTCAGGTCATCTGCCCCCAAGAACCCTGCTTCTGCGAGAGAAATGACATCAACACCCTCTTTTCTGCACTTAAACGCAACAAGTGGGCTGATGTGTTCGTCCAGCAGGAATTTCTCCCCCACCTTATATCTTCACTTTTTGGACAAAAGGCGGCTTTGTTCCCCACTCTCCTGCTGAGATTTCATCAAGGTAAGCTTTGGCATAGGAAATAGCGGCATTTACCTGGCTCCGTGATATGTGAGGATAGTTCTTCAATAGTTTTTCTATGTTTTCGTTGTGATCTTTCCAGATGTGATAGAGCTCCCAGACTGATAATCCAGTCCCTGTTACGTGCGGCTTTCGGCCTGTGGGGGTCCATCTAAAGTCGATGCCTGGAAAATTATTCATTCGGACCCACTCTGTCAGCGCCTGAATGGCGATCGAACTCATTGACTCTCCCTTATTGAAATCCGCAAGGTCTTCGAGCAACCTAGTTGGTATTCGTACATTAAATTGTCTAGTCTTTTTATTCAGCATTTTTTTCATTTTATCCCGCCTTTGCCACCTGCCTGCCGTCGGGCAGGGCTTGCCGCAGGTAGGCTTTTTTCTCTTTTGCTAATATTGTATAGCATTGTATATCAATATCAAGCGCACTTTGTACGACACACTTGTGTCAAGTATAGTTGCGTGTAAGCAAGATCTGAACGTGGATATTGATATCCAAGGGCAAAAAATAGGATTCCAGATCATATAAGCAGATGCGAGTCATTACCTATATCAGCAGGCAGAGGATTTTAATCCTTATTTCGCTTTTATTAATGGAGCTTGGAGCTCACCAAGTGTTAAAAGGCCCATTGCTACGCCATATGTCTTCCCTACGGCTGGATGATCAATCCAACTTCCGTCCGAATCCTGTGTAAGAATGAAAACCTCTTGCAGGTATGGAATTACCTTCTTATGGGTCTCAGCATCGAGATAGCGGCAAAGCCTGGCCGCATAGTAATGTCCGAACAAGAAATAATACGAGGCATTCCAGTGTTCGCTCTTAACGTGTGCGCCGCTGTTTCCTCGCACCCTATCCAAGTGCCCTCTATTTTTAAGAAACGTTTCGATAACTGCATTGAGGTCCTCCGCTTTTCGCCTGCCGATAAGAAAGAGCGCAAGCTCACATGCGCACAATCTTCCCATTGACGCCTTGAGATATCCTGCAACATTATCTTCCTTCCTGGCTCCAGGCCCATAGTAATCGTAACCGCCATCTTTACTCTTGCACCTCTCGATCTCCGCTGCGGTGTTTTCGATAAGCTTGGCAGGGACATCTATTCCTGCTGCCTTGGCTTCCAAAAGGGCGGCGAGGATACCTCCCGTCAAGGAGCTCGTAGTAGTTTTCGACTTTGTATAATCCCATCCACCATTTTTCCTCGCGCACAACCCTATACACTCAACGACATGCGCAGCATAATCCTTAATTTTTACGCGCATCTCTTCGGAGGTTTCCCTGCCGAGTTGATGAGTCATAAATGATAAAATAGGGGCAAAAGACCAGGTCAGAGCGTCATCTGTCTTTTTTTTATGCTTGTTATTCAGTATGAAATTTAGACCTCTTTCGATCGCCTCGCTGCTTGACTTGTCTAGATCAGCGGAATGAAAAGAGAGGGCCATGCATGCCATTGCGGTAAGACAAAGAGGGGTCACCATCGCTCCCAAACCGGCTATATTCTTTCCGTCAAAACGCCACGACTTGTCATCCTGCTTGCTTTTTAAGAAATCTATCGCTTTTTGTATGGTTTTATTCAAGACCTCACTCTCTACCTTGCCTGTCAGCTTTAGAGGTTCCTTTTTTTGAGTCTTTCCCTGATCGCCAGCAGAACTACCGATGATAAAAATACCAATGACAACAAGTAGGCTTGCCGTCCGCCTAATATTATGCCTCATGCAAGTTATACGCATAAATGACACCTGGGGTTTGATTTTTTCATTATAAATGTCTCCCAATTGCTTTCTTGATCTGACTCTGCATTCCAAATTAGTCACAGTTATTGGCAATAAGTGATTATCTTGTTAAGATTCACGGCAAGTATCGGATAGGCTCATAGGTTTTGGGAGGGCTCGATATTTATGGGATATAGATTTGCTTGTTGCTTCCTCTTTCTCCTGTTCATTGGATGTGAGGTCAAAAAAAGATCAGAAAATCTGGCCTATCTGGCAAATGAGCCATCTGAGATCCCTGTAGGGCTGGATGCCTATCGAATGTGGGATCGGTTGCCATATCTGCGCATAGGGGCGCGGGCCTATATGCGAAGCACCTATGATCGAATGGGCGGCAACCACAGTGCGGATGCGAGTCATTACCTCTATCAGCAGGCGGAGGATTTTAATGTTACGCTTGATGTCAAGGGGCAGGGGGTCCTCTACTTTGCCCGCTACAACCACTGGCATGGCAGTCCGTGGCATTATGAGGTGGACGGGGTTGATCATATTGTAAAAGAAACAAGCACGGCAGATCCAAAGAAACCTGTGAAGGATTCTGTATTTATTCCAGAACATCTCTTCCCCAATCCATTGACATGGACTTGGTCTGTTACCAAGGGAGCTGATTTAATGTGGGTTCCTATCCCGTTTGAACGTTCGTTTCGAATGGCCTATTCACGCACGCATTACGGGACGGGATACTATATTTATCACCAATTCGTTAGGGGTGCCAAGCTATCTCGGCCGATCGTTTCATGGGATGGTAAGACATCGCCTGACAAGGATGTGCTGGAGCTGATCTCTCGTTCAGGAACTGATCTTGTGCCGCGGGCCGACACACCACAAGGCAAAAAGATGGGGATTCAAGAGCGATCCGGAGAAACAAGACTGCCAAAAGAGGATTCCATAGTTCTGGCAAAGATAACAGAGGCGCCTTGTATGCTGCGTGCTCTAGAGCTGTCAGTAGCTCGTGAAGATGCAATTGTTTTCTCACGGGCTATGATCCGTGTAACATGGGATGATCAACAATCTCCATCCATTTATGCACCAGTGGCCCTATTTTTTGGAACTGGGACTCTATACAATCGGGATGGACGGGAATATCTTGTCAAGGGTTTCCCAATCAATGTGCGCTTTGATGAAAAGCGAGTGAACATGGCTTGCTATTTTCCCATGCCATTCTTTCGATCTGCTAAGATTGAACTTATTGGGACAAAAAAAGAGATTGCTGGCATCCGCTGGGGTCTCCGTTTCATGCCCTACAAAGGGCCTGCAAACCATGTTGCATATTTTCATGCCACCTATCGGGATCTTCCCTCACCAGAAGCTGGTAAGGACTTGGTTTTGCTCGATACCCGGGGGATTGAAGGAAAAAAAGATTGGTCTGGCCATTTTGTAGGTACATCTATAATTTTTTCCCATCGCGCATTCCTCAATACACTTGAGGGTGATCCGCGATTTTTCTTCGATGACAGCCTCACCCCGCAGGCATATGGGACAGGTACAGAGGAATGGAATGGTGGAGGCGATTATTGGGGCGGACAAAACATGACACTTCCATTTGCTGGTCACCCTGTTGGCGCGAAAGGCCCAAAAGAGGCAAAATGTCCTGAGGACTTGATCCAATCTGCCTATCGTTTTCTCATTGCTGACCTTATGCCATTCGGAAAAAATGCTGTGATCGGATTGGAGCATGGCGGAGAGAATCATTCAAAGGAGCATTATGAGACGGTTACATACTGGTATGGCATTCCTAGCCCATCACTAATTCTAACAGACCAACTTGATGTAGGAAACCTAGAGAATGAGCGTTCTCACGACTATGTATCACCCGATGCCTCCAAGCCTGTGGAGATCACATCGCGCTATGAATGTGGAGTAGAGACGATTGCTCCTTACTTGTCTCCCTTTGCAAATCCCCCAAATTACGCAGAGATGGAGTTTGAAGCGGATGCAGATAAGACATACTATATTTGGCTCCGTGGAAAGGGTCTGAACGGTTCTATTTTTACTGATGCAGTTTGGATACAGTTTGATGATCTGATAGGGACAGATCAACTAGGGGAAACATATAATAATCCAGTAGGATTTGGAAACTGGCGGGAAGGCTATTCGGCAAACACTTTTGGGTGGAACAGCGCTCACATCAAGTTTCCTCCGCAAACAGTTTTATTCAAAAAATCCGGGAGGCATAAACTCAGGATACAACCGCGAGAAGTCCCGCATGTAATTGATCAGATCTGGCTGAGCACAACTCAATCGAGTCGACCTGATTTCAAAGACCCAATGAAAAAGGATCCAAAAGATCGCTTGGAAATAGTGTTAGATACAGAAAATGTAACGAAAATTGAAGGAAAGTTTCAGATTATAGATGACAAGGATAGCTCAATAGTCAAGGCGCTAAAGGTTGATGGCAGAGGACCTGAGGTTTATCCTGCTCATACAGAAAAAGGAAGATTTACCAAGGGGACCTCTGAATTTACTTTAAAGCTTGAGCCTGGCAATCTCGGTGTTCTCATGCGGCGGACACTTGATTACTCTCTCCCGAATCAGTGTGCAGAGGTCTACATTGCAGATGTTGGTTCTGGCAATCATCAGTGGAAACATGCCGGGACATGGTATTTAGCAGGCTCTAATACATGTGTTTATTCTTTTCCGCCAGATGAGCTGGGGTCAGCCCAACATATTGTACAGACATCAAACCGCAGATTTCGAGACGACGAGTTTCTTGTCCCGCGTGATTTGACCGAAGGTCGCTCATATATTCGTGTTCGCATCCAGTTTACTCCCGTAAAGATTCCGCTTTTTCCGGGTCATCCAGTCCCAGAGCTTGCTTGGAGCGAGATCCGCTATAAAGCCTATTGCTTTGTGATGCCAAGGCCCTTTGACGAAAAAGATTGCGTCCGGAACTGCTATGTAAGGTAATTACTTATTCCAGCAACTTGCAAAAGATTCACGGAATGCGTGCTAGAATTTGAACAAATTTATTCCTGTCTTCGCACTTTCAACACCCAAATTAGCGATCCATAGAAATGCATTCTATCCCGTACCAAGAGTACCATGGCTTTAGCCATGGGTGAATTGGTACTCTGGTACGGGATGTCGCCCCGAAGGGGCGTAACAAATGGTACCACGGGTTTACCCGTGGGGCTCCATTGTAGTTGCTGTTCCCTCTTCGGTGTCTTGTGCTGTTCCTAGTATTATTACCACTATTTCTCTCTTGCTTTCTGCATCCACGATCCAAGCACAGTATTCCAAGATGCCTCCATTTCTACCGCTTTTTCCCATGCTTTAATTGCCTTTTGATATTCACCATCTATAAAGTGAAGAAATCCTTGGTTATAGTAATACCCAGCGGTATCATGTCCCCAGAGTTCAACTGCCTTTCTAAAATCTACAATCGCACCTTGATCTCCCGCTGAATAGCGTGCCGACCCCCGCGTACCGTAGGCGCCAGCAAGTCTCGGATTTAATTCAATTGCTCTTGTACAATCACTGATCGACTTTTCTGAAAACCCTGCTAATAGGTAAAGCCAACCACGGTATGCATACAAGTCAGGATTATTTGGTGCATTTTTGAAGATTGATTCAAGTGCTTGAGCAGCGTCATTTAGAGCATCTTCGCTCTTATCACCTTTGTAAAACTTAGCGAGGGGCATGAGTAAGAGAGCCCACCGGCCGTATCTAGATTTCTCCCCCAATATAGCTACTGCTGCTGAAAAATCTAAACTCGCCTCATCGAACTGACCCTTTGCCCAGTGCACATAGGCCCGGTTACAGTAAGCTTCGCCATACTTTGGTTTTAACTTGATTACTCGATTCAGGTCATGTAGAGCACCCTCATAGTTTCTTCCACGAATTCGATACCAACCCCTCAAATAGAAGAAGGAAGCATCAAGGCGAAGCACCATAGCTATAACCAAAGTTGTGATCAACAGAGTTTAAACTTGGCCAAAGGAGGTGCTAAACTTTTCGTTGATGAAGTAAAGTGAGGTAGGGATGGCAAATATAAGCAGGATAGCAATTATGGACTCTTTCACATTAAACATACCGAATTATGTTAGTTCTTTTATTCACACCGGTCAATACTACAGGGCTCCAGGGGTTCATCACTCTTTCATCGAATCCTGGGAAGGCTTTCGCTAAATCATTTCGTGATTGCATTTCAAAGGGTTACAAACTAGAATTTGACCAAATTTACCCCGCACCACAAAAAGCCCCGTCTGGAAAGACGTGGATGTAGTGGTGCAGAAAAATTTTTCCCCGGAAAGCCCTGCTTGGAAGGTGGGGTGCGGGGTTTATTGACTAGGAAGAACAATGAAAATTACAGATATTGAAGCGACTACAGTTACCGTCCCCTTGGAGGCCCCGTTACGGCATGGGCATGGCGCTCATTGGGGACGATTCGTGCGGACCATTGTGCAGGTTCATACTGATGAAGGAATCACGGGTCTCGGTGAGATGGGGGGCGGAGGCGAATCAGCCGAGGCAGCCTTTAGGGGATTAAAGCAATATCTTGTCGGCCACAATCCATTTCATGTCGAGGCGCTGCGATGGAAGATATGCAGTCCCACTGCAAGTTTGTACAACAATCGCACACAAGTACACGCTGCGATTGAATTTGCCTGTCTTGATATCATGGGTCAAAAGCTGGGCATCTCGGTAAGCGATCTGCTAGGTGGCAAGTTGCGGGAGAGCGTACCCTTTGCAACCTATCTCTTTTACAGATATCCAAATGAAAGGACTGGTGTCGGCGGTGAAGAGACACCTGAGCAGATGGTTGCTCATGCGAAAGATCTGAAGAAGAAATATGGATTTAAGACCCACAAACTCAAGGGAGGTCACTTTACACCTGATCATGACATTAGTGTATTCCTCGCGCTTGCAGAGGCTTTTCCGGGTGATCGTTTTCGGATCGACCCAAATGGAATTTGGTCTGTTGAAGAATCTATACGTGTGGCAGAGGCAATCAAGCATGTTCGTAATGATTATTTAGAAGACCCCTGCAATGGTCTCGATGCGATGCGGCGCCTCAGACAGCGAATCAGTATCCCGCTTGCTACCAATGAGGTTGTGGTTAATTTTGATCAGTTGGCCCAGTGTATTAAAACTGATGCGCTCGATGTTATCCTTCTCGACACCACATTCTGGGGCGGATTGCGGCAGGCCCACAAGGCGGCAGGTGTCTGCGAGACTTGGCGTTGGGGTGTGAGCGTCCATAGCAGCGGTGAGCTGGGAATTCAGTTGGCTACAATGCTTCATCTTGGTGCCACCATTCCAAATCTCAAGTTTGCTGCCGATGCACACTATCATCACGTTGTTGATGACATTATCGTTGGCGGCAAGATGCAATATGTCGATGGACACATCCAAGTTCCGGAGGGCCCGGGTCTTGGTGTGAGGCTCGATAAGGATAAACTGAAGAGATATAGCGAGCTTTACAAGGAGCTTGGCGGTTATCCATACGATAGAGATCCAAAGCGGCCCGATTGGTTTGTCCTCATTCCCGGAGAAAGATTTGCTGTGCCGGGCAGGCCGGGCAGGTCTGTAGAATACCTCGGATAAAAAATGGCAAGGTATTTGGGAAGAAATTGGTCGCGTACTGAGTTAGAGCGGTACATCGGTGATATCAGCCAGATCGGTGGGGTTAGGAGATTCACTTTGACAGAGGGAAATCAGGCTGGCGTAGAGATGGTCGAACTGCGAACCGGTGGAGGACTGCGTCTTGTTATTGTCCCGGGGCGCGGGATGGACATCTCTGCCGCAGAATATAAAGATGTCTCGCTATGTTGGCGCTCTTCTACAGGGGAGGTAGCCGGGAGCTTTTTTGAACCTGAAGGGTATGCATGGTCAAGGTCATTCTTCGGGGGGTTACTGACAACATGTGGTCTGACGTATGCAGGTCATCCATGTGTCGACAAGGACGAGAATCTTGGTCTTCATGGACGTGTATCTCAGATTCCTGCAAAGAATGTTTGGTCAGATGGAGAGTGGCAGGGAGATGAATACAACATGTGGGTTCAGGGTAAGGTTCGTGAGACAACGGCATCTGGAAAGGGGTTGGAGATGACGCGCAAGATCTCTTCAGTGCTCGGGCAGAACTGTTTCACCATTCATGACAGGATTGAAAATAAGGGTTGGGAACGTTGTGAGCATATGATTCTTTATCACTTTAATCTGGGCTTTCCTCTTTTAGATGAAAACACAAGGATTCACATACCATCGAAGAAAACTGTCCAGTGGAAGTCTGATCGTCCAGTAACACCTCAGGATTACTCGCAGATGCACCCGCCCAAGGCTAAAATGACCGAGTCTGTCTTTTTTCATGACTGCGAATCGGATCGGGAGGGCAGGGTTTCAGTCACAGTTGAGAATCCAAACTTGCTCGGAGGTTTAAAGCTCTCGATAAGCTATTACAAAACTCAACTGCCGAGACTGCTCCAGTGGAAGATGCTAGGGGAGGGCATCTATGTTGTCGGGATAGAACCAGCAAACTGCCTTGCGGAGGGCCGCGCATGGGAGAGGGCTCAAGGAACTCTACAGTTTTTGGAGCCCGGAGAGGTTCGTGAATACAGGCTGCAAGTTTCACTAGAGGGCAGGGATAAATGAAGCCGCTGATTCCTCTCGAGGAGGTTTCGACTGTTTCCTCGGATCTTGATCATCCTGAAGGGCTTGCCTTTGATCGCGAAGGGATATTGTACTGTGGAGGAGAGGCAGGGCAAATCTACCAGATTCGAAATCAGCAGACGAGACAGATTTGCACTACAAACGGATTTATTCTGGGTATGGCCTTTAGCGCCTCAAATTCTCTTTTTGCCTGTGACATGAAACTCCGTGCTGTATTTCGTATAGAGAGCAACGGCACATTCACCAATTTTTGTACAACCCTTCGCAATCCGAATTTCCCCGCATTTGATCGCGAGGGTAATCTTTATGTAACTGATTCCGGGACATTTGGAAAAGATGATGGAACTCTGGTTAAATGTAGTCCGACTGGAGAAGCTCAAGTGATCTTAGGAAAATTGAACTTTCCTAATGGACTGGCCTTTTCATCAGATCGGAAGGTGCTTTTTCTTGTCGAAAGCACAAAGAACAGGATCCTCTCAATACCGATTCAAAATGACAGGGCAGGGAAGCCGGGTATATACGCGGAAAATACCGGGCTAACTCCGGACGGTATTGCGCTTGATGTGGAGGGTAATTTGTATGTCTCATGTTATTCATCAAATCAGATCTGGCGGATCCGTTCGAATCGAGGCTTGGAACTGCTTGTGGATGATCCGGTTGCGGTCAAGATAAATCGTCCGACTAATCTTGCCTTTGGAGGTCCAAAGCGGGATGAATTATTTATAGCCAATCTTGGTGGTTGGCATATTGCTAAGATACAGATTGGTATTTCAGGAGATCCTTTACTATGAAATTACAGTTTCTGGACATTGCAATTATTGCAGCCTACTTGGTAGGCACTATTGTACTTGGCTTATTGCTTCGAAAGCGTGCCTCTGAAAACGTGGATTCCTATTATCTTGCAGGCCGAAAGATCCCATGGTGGGTTTTAGGAATGGGAGGAAGTTCAAATTACTTTGATGTTACAGGGACCATGCTCCTCGTAGGCATGATTCTTACTGGCGGAGTGAAATTCATTCTGTGGGGGATTCATTTTGGCTGGCATTTTATTGCAATGGCAGTCTTTATGGCCTATGCGGGGAAATGGATGAGAAGATCTGGCGTGCTCACAAGCCCAGAGTGGCTTGCCTTTCGCTTTGGAACAGACAAAGGGGGAAGACTGGCACGGTTAACATTTGCTATATTTTTGATTGTTTTCACCGTTGCAGTCTTGGTCTATACGGCTGTAGGGATGAAGAAATTTTTCGAGGTCATGATGCCAGGCGGTATATTAATAAAAGACACAATGATCGGTGATATTTTAATCACCCCTAAGAGGGCGGTGGTTTTGCTGTTTGTAATCACTGGTTTCTATACTACTCTCGCAGGAATGCTGGGAGTTGCGTACAATGACGTCCTGCAAACGCTGTTAATAACAACGGCTGCAGTGGTTGTAGCAGTAACTGCCTTTGTTAATGTACCTGCAGAAGCAATACAGCGTGCTCTTCCATCAAGATGGGATAGTTTGCAACCTGATTTAGGAGGGGCAAGCATATTTATCTTTCTTTTTTGGCTGATACGGGGGACAGTGCGCTCAATGTGTGGTCCATTGCATTTTGATACTCAGGCCTTTCTTGCTGCAAGGTCAGCAAGGGATGCTGCCAAAGTAGCCATGATGTGGAACTTTTCTCACCTGTTTAGATGGGTAATAGTTACTGGTTTTATAGTCTTGGCCCTTGGAGGCATGGTGAATTTAGAGGCTGCAAAATCTAGTGATAATGAAAAGGTCATGCCGCAAGTGCTGCAGCTGATGGGCAGTGGCACTATGGGTCTCTTGCTGGCTGGTATGCTGGCGGCATTCATGTCTACATTTGACTCGCTTATAAATTCCTGCGCCTCATTCTTTGTTCGTGATATATATCATGCATATATCAAGCCTGCTGCGAAAGATAGAGAGTTGATATTCGTAAGTTATGGTATCTCTATCGCTGTAATTGTTCTTTCTACAGTGCTTAGCTTTGGAGTTGAAAAGATTGGAACGGCATGGATATTCATAATTCTTGGGCTTGAGACAGCAATTCTTTTCCCGAACTTGTTGCGCTGGCATTGGTGGCGCTTTAATGGATATGGGTACGCGGCAGGTGTAATTGTTGTTCTAATTCTATTATTATCATCTAAATTGACAGGCCTTGGCACCGACTGGGAAGATTATGTTTTTATTCCGAGCATGGCTCTAATCGGACTGACAGTTTGTATTAGTGTATCTTTATTAACACAACCGACTAGTCCAAAAACATTAGAGGAGTTTGCACGCAAGACTAGACCATTTGGTCTGTGGGGACCATATTCGAGTCTGATCAAGGGCCAGCCCGATCGTGCTCGCCGCCTTGATTTCCTCAATTTATTCTTGTGCATTGGTTGGTATCTGTCACTGAACATGATGCCTGTTTTTTTTCTGTTGAAGCTCTACTCAAAGCTTGCAATCGCGGCGGGCGCATTTTGTCTCTTGTCAGCTATCCTCTATTTCACTTGGTGGAAAACCCTGCCCGAAGATTAAAGACTATTTCAGTTCTTGGCTTTTGAGGACCCTTACTGAAAATGGTTCCATTGGGACATTAACAAATGTATTCTTTGAGGTTAGTGACTCTCCTGACCTAAGATCCTTTAGGCTCTTGCATGTGAGTTCCTCGTCGCCAATAGCAACTGTCTCGGTTTTGGCGCCGCAGTTTGCGATTACCAATACCCGCTCGCTCTTGTATTCACGGACAAAGGCGAAGATTGGATCTTCTACCCGGACGGCCCAGTACTCGCCGCGGCGAAGAGCGGCTTCGCATTTGCGGAGTGCAATCCATGATTTAACCATATCAAGCCACTCTTTTCTCTCTGGTAGCTTGTTGAATAGGTCATTTACTTCGGGGCAATCCTGGACGATTTCATCTCCAATCATTAATAGAGGGATGCGGGGGAGCGTCATCATAAGCTGGACTGCAAGTCTATAACGTTCTTGAGGGTGATCCTTGCACTGTGAGGGAAATGTGACAAGATCATATGGGCTGAGCATCAAAAGCAGATTGCGTGGCTGGTTGTAGTTTTTGTCATGTCTAAAGGCCTCCCAGAGATACTTGACTGACTCACCACGAGCCAAGGTCTTGGTAACGGCCTCCAGTGCATAGAAATCATAAGCTGTGTCAAATCCCGCGTCGTTTATGTAAGGCGGCTTGAGGTGTATGGCTATCTGCTCCTTTGGGCCCTTGCCAAACGCAACCTCTGCCCATATGATAATTTCGCGCGGACATGACTTGCGAAGCTTGTCTGAAAAGATTCGCCATCGCTCAGGACTGCTGTACTGGGTCGAATCTAGCCGCACCCCATCTATTCCTGCCT
>SBBU01000015.1 GCA_005239585.1 Planctomycetaceae bacterium | reverse complement strand
CAGTGACATAGTTCGTCAGCGCTGGCTCCTCCCAGTTTATGGAAAGATTATGAAGGCTTTTCTGAAAAAATGCAGCAAGATCATAGTTTCTTCTAAACGCCTTGCTGAACATTCAATTCATTTGAAAAAGTTCAGAGAAAAAACCCTAGTGATTCCATTTGGAGTTCATTCTGACATCACAAGTAACATCGAACCATTTTTACTCCCAGCCAAGGATTTCGTACTTTTTGTAGGACGTCTCGTGAGTTACAAGGGAGTAGAGTATCTAATTAGAGCGATGAAAGATGTAACTGCTCCTCTAGTAATTGTTGGAGATGGTCCTCTGCGAACCAAACTAGAGCGAATGGTACGTCATCTAGGACTACAAGGTATCCATTTTCTGGGAAAATTGTCCCAGAATCGTGTCAAATACTGTATATCACAGTCCCGGACCCTAGTCCTGCCCTCAATCATGAATAGCGAGGCATTTGGCCTAGTGCAACTAGAGGCAATGGCGTTCGGAAAACCTGTTATTAATACAGATTTGCCCACAGGGGTGCCAGAGGTCAGTCAGGACGGTATTACTGGGATAACCGTACCACCACGGGATTCTATTGCTCTCGCTAAAGCAATTAGTAAAATATTGGACAATTTGCATGAATATGGAGAGTTTTCAGCCAATTGTGTCGCTAGAGCAAGGGAATTATCTATGGAGAAATTCCTATTTAACGTCAGTTCTGCTTACAATCAGGTTTTAAAGAGACAATAATATGCTTATTGGATATTTGGCAATTGTACTCTTTATAAGCCTTGTTGTCTCCATTGTCGCCTATCCGCCAGTTATTCGCAGACTGCGGAGGGTTAACATCACGGGTAAGGATATAAACAAGCCTGAACAACCCGAGATCGCTGAGATGGGTGGACTGGTTATAGTTGGTGGTTTCACAATGGGCATACTTATGGCAATAGGCATCGATAGGTTCATAGCGGATTCTAAGCCAATCGATACCCCTATGCTTCTCGCAACCCTTTGTTCAGTACTGATAATTGCAATAATCGGGATCTTCGACGACCTAATACACATAAGAAAACCACTTAAAATGATATTACCTATTTTTGCGGCACTCCCGCTTGTGGTCGTAAAAGCTGGAACTACATATATAACAGTTCCATTTATAGGTTACCGTATAGATTTTTACGAATTCTATCCATTAGTTCTAGTCCCGATAGGTATGACAGGTGCAGCCAATGCGACTAACATACTTGCAGGATTCAACGGACTCGAAGCGGGAATGGGAATAATCGCCGCATCTGCACTGGCAATTATTAATTACGTAAATGGTCAGTATACCCCATGCATTATCCTTGTTTGTCTCCTAGGAACGCTTATTGCAACCATGGTATTTAACAGGCATCCAGCAAAGGTTTTTCTCGGTGACGTCGGAACGCTCGTAATAGGCGCCGTACTCTGTTCGGCCTGTGTACTTGGAAACTGCGAGACCGCAGGGATTATTGTTCTTATACCACATGCCATTGATTTTTTCTTCAAGTTAAGAAATGGACTTCCGAGTACAAACTGGGGTGGTATCTGGAATGATGGCAAATTGCATTGTCCGCAAAAAGGCCCAGTCGGTTTGTGTCAATTTTTAATGAAGATTACCGGGGGTATCAAGGAAGTTTTGCTTGTAAGAACCTTGCTTGTTATAGAAGTCATTTGTTCAGCAGTTGCTGTTGCCTTGTACTGGCGTTGACGCTTATACTTTCACCACTTGCTTCATTATCCATTTAGTAGCCACTAATAGATTTTTTGCAACATAGTCAACAGGTCCAATAATTTCTTTTTCTTTAATGAATCCCTTGCACGCCAGCTTTAATATCCTGATGTCAAAACTGCCTGGTAATTTACGCAGCAGCATCTTTTTCTTTGTTACACCACTCAATACTAGTACTGTCCTTACCCCCATTTTCCAACCTGCTGCTACATCACGCATCTTATCCCCAACTATAAAGGAATTTTTTAGGTCTATATCATATGCTGCTGCTGCCTTGGCAATAAGCCCCGGGGCGGGTTTTCTACAGTTACACTCAATTGCATACCTCTTGACGTTTCCCTGTGCAAAATGTGGACAGAGATATACTCCATCAATCCTGACTTTTGAACCTAAAAGTTTATACATGTATTTATTGACACGATTGAAATCAGCAATCGAATAGAGGCCTCTTGCAATACCAGATTGATTAGTAACTAGAAATATTTTCGCATCAATACCAGACAATAGCTCCATTCCCTTGCGTGCCCCCGGGATGAGTTTTACATCACGAGGTTTTGATATGTATCCTAAATCTTTGATGATAGTGCCATCTCTATCCAAAAAGATCCCTATCTTACTCTTTTTTTGCTTCATTAGATCTTTAATTCTTCAAGGCTTTAATCGGAAACTAGAGGGTAGTGAATGATTCTTCCTTCGCTTCTGTACCATCAAAAAAAAGCAGTTTATTATGACCCTCTACTTGAGTCGCAAGGTTGACTGGTCTCTGCCAGACCTTATGAATGGCACGGAGAGTATCCTTGGCTTCTTCCATATCCAGTTCGATATCATCAATTACATGCCTCAGAAGAAGTTCTCCTCTGTTCCTAAAATTTCCATCCAGCACCTCTACTATAGGTCGCCCCATATTAGTTAATTTTGCAAGCAAGTGTTTTTTTATAAGTTTATAGTCACGGGACGCTATTTCATACCTGCCTGTCTGAGAGTTAAGGCGATAAATGAACATTTTATTTGCTTCTATAAATTCTTCAGTTAAGAAGGTATCTATAAAAGTTACATCGTTATGAATCTTTCTTACCTCAAAGAGTTTCTGAAAACCTAGGTTTTGTTTCGTGTCCCAGCTTGACTTTTTTTTATGATCATCGCATCGTTCGTATTCCAATCCGAAATGCCCCTTGTCCCAGCGTTCTTTAATATTTCTATAGAGTGCCAGCCCCAGTCTATATGGGTTAAGTGACATCTGACTGCCTCCCAAAACCATAGAATGTGTATCGGCATAGTCAATTATTTCTTCGGTAGCCAGTCCCTTTTCTGTCATTATTCGAGAATGCCAGTAGCTGGCCCATCCCTCGTTCATTATCTTTGTCATAGCTTGAGGCGCGAAATAATAGCTTTCCTCTCTGATTATCTCAATTATCTCTCGTTGCCAGTTTGAAAGTGGTGCGTACTCTAATAAGAAGAAAAGAACATCTTTGGTAGGGGACTCGGGAATTCGCTTTTTCTTTTGTTTCTCCTCTTCGATTTTTTTCCTCTGCTTTTCCATATATTCAGGCGGATTAATAAATTTGTCCATGTAAAACTTACTGGGGAGTTTTTTTAGGTCATGGACCTCCTCTTCTTCCTCCTGAAAACCTTTAACT
>SBBU01000196.1 GCA_005239585.1 Planctomycetaceae bacterium | reverse complement strand
TCTACGAGCTTACATGTACGAAGTATCGCGTTTAGCATAGGGGAGGGGTAAAGCGCCACATACAGGGAGGAAAAATTCCCGAACGTTCGGGAATTTTTCAAGCTTGCGATAGTGATAATGGAACGCATGCTTGTGGATCCACCGAATGAAACTTGTATTCTTAAATCCCGTAACCCGTTAGCTTTACGAGCATCCCATGGTATTTCCGCAGTTTAGACACTTGTAGCAGGTGCCTTTGCGGTTGGTTATGAGATCAAAAGTGAGACAGGCACTGCCCATATGCGATTGCCAAGGCTTACTATCTCAGACCCATTATATGCAAGTATGCCAGCATCGCATCGGTTTGCCCTATCTATAAAGGCACGCAATCCAGAGAGGGCTCTCTCTTTCCATCTGCTGCCTCCTTTTATCTCAATTGCAACGACTTGGCGTTGGAATTCCATGACGACATCGACCTCATGGCGTCCCTGGATGTTCCAAAAATGCAACTGAGCTCTTGGGAGTCTTGCTGCACAAATTGCAACAAGATTTTGAATGATATATGTCTCATATATTGACCAGAAGAGGTTGTCAGATCTATCGATGCCAGAGAGGTAGGCAGCAATCCCTGAATCTGCAAAATATATTTTGGGTGACTTGATCAGTCTTGCTGAACGGCTTGGTATATATGGAGGCATTGTGAATGTCAGAAATGACACCTCAAATAGTGAGAGGTATCGTCGAACAGTGGTTGAGTTCAATTTTGCATCACGCCCAAGATCACTCTGGTTGAGCACTTGTCCAGTTCTCAGCGCTGTTAGATGAAGGAGGTTGCGGAAGGAGATCAGATCTGCAACCTGTGAGATTGCCCTTACATCGCGTTCCAGATATGTCTGCTCATACCCTTTGAACCATATCGAGGGGTTCTCGACTTCGCCAAGGCATACAGAGGGCATGCCTCCTTGAAGAACTTCACCCTCTTTAACGGGTTCAATTTCTTTCCGAGGCCACTTGCCAGAGTCAAGGAATTCAACAAGGGCAGGTTTTTCGGTCGTGGTTCTTGTGATTTCTCTGCGGCTCATCGGGTAAAGTGTGAGGTATACAGCCCTGCCTGCAAGGGACTCTGTCATTTGCTTTAGGAGGAGAAAATTTGCAGAACCACTAAGGAGAAACTGGCCCGGTTTTCTTTTTTTGTCCACAATTCTCTTTACAAGTTGCAGCAACTGTGGCATTCTCTGTGCCTCATCGATAGTTATTGGCTGATCACCCGAGAGCAATGACTCTGGATCTCGCTCGGCGGCCTCAAGAGACGCGTAATCATCAAGGGAAATATACCTTCTTTTTGCAAGGGTTGGCTCTTGCTGTAAAATCGTGCTTTTTCCAGCCTGTCGCATGCCAGTCAATATAACAACAGGCATGCTTTCGAGCGCCTCAATCAATAGGGTAGTAATTTCTCTTTTGTGATATGGTGTCATAATATAACATTATATGTGCGTATCTGCCACTATGTCAAGCCGAACTTGGAGCAGGTTTTGACATGGTCTTTTGGATAACAACAGAGATGTATTAAGGGCGGGTGGGTTTGGCGCTCGAGACAATCAGACTGTTAGCTGCATCCCATGGTATTTCCGCAGTTTAGACACTTGTAGCATGTACCGTTGCGGATGGTTATGTGTCCGCAAATGTTGCAGAATGGGGCATCGCCCATTAGGCTCCCCAGAAACTCATCGACAGCCGAGTCTCTGGTAAGCTCTTTGAGCCTCTTTTCCAGGGCCTGAGCCGCAGGTTTCTCTTCCTCTTTCTCAACTTGAACCGGTTTGGCGCTTAATGGCTCAATGTTATATTCATCTGTCGGCTTGACCTGTACAAATTCTGTTTCGCCAAGGTATTCGAATGCGAGGACCCTGAATATGAAATCTATCACAGAGGTTGAGAATTTTATATTCTGATGACCCTCGGTAGGACCGTTGGGTTGGAATCTTGTAAATGTAAAGCTGTCTACAAACTCCTTGAGCGGCACACCGTGCTGTAGTCCGAGCGAAACAGCAATCGCAAAGCAGTTCATAAGGCTCCTGAATGCAGCCCCTTCCTTATGCATATCTACGAAGATTTCTCCAAGAGATCCATCTGCGTACTCGCCGCTGCGTAGATAGATCTTGTGTCCTCCCACCCGGGCCTCCAGAGTAAAACCCTTTCTCTTTCGTGGCAGTCTCTTTCGACCGGCTGGTTTTACAGGTACTTGTTGTTTCTGTGCCCCCGGTGAGAGAAGCGGCTGTGCCGATTTTGAGCCGTCTCTGTAAATAGAAATACACTTTAGACCAAGTTTCCACGCCTGCATGTAGGCCTCTTTCACATCCTCAATGGTTACATCACCGGTCATGTTTATTGTCTTTGATATTGATCCTGAGATAAACGGCTGAGCAGCGGCAATCATCTTTATCTGTCCGAGGTGGTGTATGTATCTCTTGCCATATTTGCCGCAGCGATTTGCTGTATCGAATATGGGTAGATGCTCCTGTTTAAGATGGGGTGCGCCCTCGATGGTTTGGGTACCGCAGATAAATTTATTGGCCTCTTCAATCTCTGTGTTTGTGAATCCGAGCGAACCCAAGACGTTGGTTGCTTCCAGTCCGAGCCTCTTGATTGTCTCTTCGCCTATGAGGGCTGGTATAAATGCCTGCTGAATCTCTATGACATTCGGCAGGACTCTTTCAATTCTTTCTATCTCCTCTCTAGTGAACCCTTTATCTATCAGGGTTCTGTTATTGACATGAGGTGCTCCCTTGAAGGTATTGTGACCAACTATATAGTCGATCATTGCCTTGACCTCAGGGACCGTGTAACCCAGCCGTTCTAGCGCAAGCGGTACCGACTGATTTACAATCTTGAAATAACCACCGCCCGCAAGCTTTTTAAATTTGACTATGGAATAGTCTGGCTCGATTCCGGTAGTATCGCAATCCATAAGAAGGCCGATTGTTCCTGTTGGCGCTATCACCGTTGCCTGCGCATTTCGATAGCCATGTTTTGTGCCCAGCTCAACAGCCTCATCCCATTCTCTGGCGGCAGATTCATAGAGATATTCCGGGGCATGTACCTTTGGTATCTCATATGATGCCTGCCGATGCATCTTCATCACGTTCAGTGTGGATTCCTTGTTTTTCTCATAACCTGCGAATGGTCCTTTGATCTGAGCTATCTCTGCAGAGGTCTTGTAGGCAGTACCTGTCATTACCGATGTTATGCACGCGCCAAGGGCCCGGCCCTTTTCGCTGTCGTACGGGATTCCCATAAGCATAAATAGTGTCCCTAGATTGGCGTATCCTAACCCAAGGGGACGATAGTCATGGCTGTTTTGTGCAATCGACTTGGTCGGGTATGAGGCCAAGTCAACGATTATTTCCTGTGCAGTTATAAAGATTGAACATGCGTGCTTGAATGCATCAACGTCGAATGCCCCCTCTGGGGTCAGAAACTTGACGAGATTAATCGAGGCAAGGTTGCATGCGCTGTCGTCAAGGAACATGTATTCACTGCACGGATTGGATGCATATATCCTGTCGGTGTTGATGCATGTATGCCACTTGTTTATTGTTGTATCAAACTGAAGGCCGGGGTCGGCGCAGGACCACGCGCTCTTTCCGATCTTGTCCCAGAGCTGTCTGGCTTTGTATGTCTTTGTGGTTTCCTTTGTGCTTCTAAATCTCGTGTGCCATTCACCATCATTTATAACAGCGCTCATAAACCCATCGGTAACTCTTACGGAGTTATTCGAGTTCTGGCCGCCGACTGTTTTGTAGGCTTCTCCATCCATTCCACCCGTATATCCTGCAGATATCAGGAGGGCAGCTTTTTTCTCTTCGTTCATCTTCCACTCGATGAACTGCTCAATCTCCGGATGGTCGATGTCAAGCACAACCATCTTGGCAGCGCGCCTTGTTGTCCCGCCCGATTTTGTAGCTCCTGCTGCCTTGTCATAAATCTCGAGGAAGGACATTAATCCTGAGCTTGTGCCCCCTGATGTAAGCTTTTCACCAGCGCCGCGGATCTTTGAAAAGTTTGTCCCCGTGCCTGAACCGAACTTGAAGATCTGCATCTCCTGCCTCACAAGGTTTGCGATCTCCATGAGATCATCCTTTGCAGACTGGATGAAGCAGGCTGACAGCTGCGGCCTTGTATATGCATCTTGTGTAAGAACTACCTGATTTTCCTTTTCATTAAAGCAATAATTACCAATGGATCGTCCGAGAATCCCATATTCATGGGCGAGTCCGCAGTTGAACCAGACAGGCGAGTTAAAGGCGCCATACTGGTTTACAAGCATGAATCTTAGCTCCTGCTCAAAGGCCTTGGTATCCTCTTCAGATGCAAAGTAACCGTTTTCAAGCCCGAAATTTGCGATAGGACGCGAGATCCTTGTTACAATCTGGCGAAGTGTTGTCTCCCGCCCGGTCTCCGGGACCCCAGCCTTTCTCACGTATTTTGAGGCTAATATGTCCACTGCAAGCTGTGTCCAGCCCTCCGGGACCTCAATGTCCTTCATTTCAAAGACTAGGCTGCCGTCTGGATTTAGGATCCTTGAATCCTTACGCACCCATGCTATTTCATCAAAGGGATCTGTGCCCTTTTTGGTGAAATAACGGCTAACTTTGAGGCCAGCAACCCTTGTGTTCATTCCTGCTTGGCTGGCAGGCAGGTCAGATTCTCTTTCCATTTTTTTCCCCCTTTACCCTTGACACAGAACATCCCGCCCCGTACCTACACAGTACGAGATGGGATGCGTTCGCCTGTAGCGAACGTGATTTGCTCCACAGGAGCAAACCGTTCTGTGTTAAAGGTTGATTTGCATTCACGTCGTGAATGCTCTTTTTATGATAATAACCTACTTGGAAAACAAATTCAATTACAAAGATCGAAATTGGAAGTAGCATTTCTACCAACCGAAGAAAGTTTGGTCAAGAAAAAAATCGTTTGTTTGTATTCATTTTTGCATGAAATGAATACTTGGTCTCTTCTGAACACAACATATAGTGCTTTTTATATTTTTAACGCAACGCGTTATCGACTAGACGCCGAGTGAGGTTTACGCTTTTTTAGGTCACGCAGTCTAAATCTAACTGGCGCATAGTTAAGCTGGGTCATCTCCCTGAATCGCGACTCGGCAAATCTAATAAAACCCTCCTTGAAGAGTCTTTTATTTGCCACGGCAAGATTTATGATTATCGGGTTCGTTTCCTTTTGATTAGCAAATAGCACATCACCAAATGCCGGGGCCTGTTGTTTTAAAAGCTTTACCAATCGATTTAGAACCGTATGAGAGATCTTTGTTGAGGCCTGATCAAATGCCTCCCGGCAGGTTTTTATCAGGACATCTAGATTCTGCGACTTGATGGCAGATATAGGTATCTTGGGTGTGAAGGACAGCTGGGGCAGGATTTTATTCGTGTAAAAAATAAACTGCTCTTTGGCCTTTCCCGGCCCAATAAGATCCCATTTGTTAAAGGCAATAACACATGGTTTTCTTGTCCTGTAGATCTCGTCTGACAGCTCCTTTTCCACCCTCATGATCGAATCTGTTGCATCGATCAAAAGTACTACCGCGTCAGATCGCTTTATGGCCTTTAACATCCGCACCTGACTGAAATAGTCCACAGGTTCATTTGGCCTTTTCTTTGAGAATCCGGCGGTATCTATAAGTATTAGGCGATGACCGTTAAATTCAGCATAGACGTCTATGGCATCTCTGGTCGTGCCCGGGACAGTGCTTACTATGACGCGTTCACCTCCTACTAGGGCATTGACTAGTGTGGATTTCCCAGTGTTTTTCCTCCCAACGATTGCAATCTTGAGGGCATCCCCTGCATTAGTTTCGGCTGGAGGCAGTAAAGAGATAATCTTTTCATAAAGTTCCTCTAATCCCCTTCTCTGACTTACAGAGATTCCTATGGGGTTTCCAAGGCCGAGTTTGAAGAATTCTGCAACGTCTGGGTCAAATCTCTGATTATCAACCTTATTAACAGCTACTATGATTTTCTTCTTAATGCGACGAAGTTGATTTGCAATTTCGACATCAAGCGGATTTACCCCGTCCCTAACGTCTGTGAGAAATATAATGACATTCGATGTCTCAACTGCGGCTTTGATGTTCTTTATTAGGGCTTCTCTAAAAGTATCATCATCAAGAGGAAAGCCGCCTGTGTCCACAAGCAAGAACCTTCCATCTATCAAGCACTCAATCCTGTCTCTTGTTACGCCCGGTTCTTTATGAACGATCGAAATGTTTTTTCTTGCAAAATAATTAAACAATGATGACTTGCCTGCATTCTGGCGACCAATAATTGAGACCCTAGAAATCATGTTGAATACTTTACTAACTCTGGTTATTAAGTAAACTCAAACGAAATGAAATTTTTTAAGGGTAAAAAGATGAATGACTGGTTCTACTGGGCGCTAATTACTGCGTGTATCTGGGGCATTGTCCCTATGTTTGAAAAACGCAGCATTGATGCATTGGGGGATGTTCCTACCGCGATATTCTTGAGAAGTATCGGAGTAGTCATAGGGATTGTACTGCTCATGCTCTTTATGCCCGATGTGGTGAAAAAATCTGCAAATGCAAATTGGATTCCAGTATTGATGCTGGTGGGATCTGGATTTGTTGGATCAGTGATCGCCCAGTTTGCAAACTACAACGCCCTTCAACTGGGACAAGTCTCAAGGGTCTCGCCTGTTACTGCCTCTTGGCCAGTGATTACATTCCTGACCGGCATATTTTTTCTTTCCGAAGATATTACCCCCACAAAAGTGATTGCACTCCTACTTATTGCTGGTGGAATCATATTAATGAAGCTGCCATCGTAAATTGACCCGCTATTCTTCTAAAAGGCTGGGCTCATAAATCGCACCGCTGTTGAAATATGTGCCAGCACCAATTCCGATTCCCACAATGCTGCCTCCCCAGATTATGATTTTGCCATCTATTACAACTGCTTTGTGGTTTACTCTACCATCTATAGGGCTTTTTTTCATCTTCACCCACTTGATCTTTTCAACATCGAGGATTGCTCCATCGTTAAAATGATTGCCGCTTGAGCCACCCCAGAAGAAAATCTTGTTGGCAATACGCGTCGCCATGCTATGGCCTCGACCCTCTATGGGACAATCCTTTATCTCATTCCATTGAGCTTTTGCCATGTTATACACTGCCCCTTTATTCAAGGGTTTGTCGCTTATGCCACCCCAGATTACAAATTTATCATCTACAACTGCCAACGAGTAATTAAAAGACTCGCAAAGGGGAGAGTCCTTCATCTTTGTCCAGGTTGTATTTGTAAGGTCATATATTGCGCCATCGTTGTACGATTTAATTCCATCTTTCATACTCATAAGAGTACCGCCCCAGATGATCAGTTTATCTTTATTAATGACAGCTGTATGAGAATGTCTTCCTTCAAGAGGGCTTTCTTTCATCTTTTTCCACTTGGTCTTTGCTATATCGTATATAGCTCCATCGTTAAAGTGCTTTTCATCTTTTCCTGTCCCACCCCAGATAATAACTTGATCGCTGGCAACTAGTGCTGAGAGAACAGCCCTTCCATCTAGCGGACTAGCTTTAATTTCCTCCCAACTATCTTTTGATACATCATAAATAGCGCCATCGTTAAAATATTTATGTCCATCACCTATGCCACCCCAGATGAGAATTTTACTTCCGATGACTGCCGTTGCATAATAAGCTCTTGCTTTTATAGGACTATCTTTCATTTTCTCCCAGGAGTCTTTAACAACATCATATATTGCACCATCGTTTTGGTAGTTTGACCCACAGTGGTCACCACCCCAGATAATTAACTTGTCATTGTGCTGTCAAAAGTTGTTCCAAAAATGATTGACAGCACATAACAACATAGACAAAAAGGAAAATATTCTCATTAATGTTTATACGTGTATGGTCTTAATATGTTTGTACAATACTTTTCTAAAGAAATTTCAGTTTTCGATGTTCGCTACCCCAGACTGATCATACCTACGCTCCTTACACTTATCTATTCCCAATTGTACTTTTTTGAATTGAGGAATTTCTGGTAAATGAACTTGGCATGAGTCTGTAGAACAATTCCAAAGGAAGAGGAAAAACAAATTGAGATAACGAATGCGAGAGTATCCCAAGGTAGAGGATATGCGTAACGCCACACGAAG
>SBBU01000135.1 GCA_005239585.1 Planctomycetaceae bacterium | reverse complement strand
GTTTTTGCCTTTTCATAGGCCTCTTCAAAAGAGTTCATCCACTCTTGCTTTTCTTGGAGGGTGCTAGTCCCTGTGAACAGGATACCGACGAAGATCATTGCGATTCCAAACCATAGCCTTTGCATGACTCTATCTCCTAAAAAACGCCCTTAAAAATCATACGAAATTGAGGCTCAAAATGTTAGGCAATCGGAGTCAAATTCCCTGCATTTCTTCCAGGGAAACAAGAAAGTTAATGTAGTTGGTGGTCCAGACTTGGGGCTAGGTTAACGGAGGAGTTCGAGCATTAGTTGGTCGAGTTGATTGCTTTGGGCCATGACTGCCATCACTGACTGGAGCATTATTTCGTTGCGTGTGAGTCTTGAGGCCTCTTCTGCAAAATCAGTATCTCTGATCAGAGAGTTGGTTTTCTTGAGCTCTTCCTCCTGTTTTATATTAGCATCTTGTATTGGCTCTATGCTTGTTGAAATGAATGAACCCAGCCTGCCTCTGAATTCGGATAGATGCTCGGCGGCGATCTCTGCAATCTCCAATGCCCTTTGTGGGTTTGTAAAGAGGTCGTTTGCATTTCCTCGCTGGATTGAATCAAGAAAACCGCCAAATTGTGTCCCGAAGATCGTAAATGGCTCTCTTCCTAAAAAAGAGGTCCTGGAGTTGGGGAGTCCTACTGTTATGCTGTCTGACATACTGCCTGCCTCGGTTCCAATTTGAAGTGAAAGCCCTCCACGAACAATAGTGAACTGGAAATTGCCTGTAACACCGGATCCCGGTGTCTGCTGGTTTGCTGGAGGATTTAGGGTTATGTTTCCTGAAAAGGCTGGCAGGCTTACTGAAATTGAATTCCCCACACCCGAAATTACTTGTCCCATAAATTCGATTGCGCCATTTGATCCGCGTGACAAATATGATGAACCTACTCCAGCCAAGCCCGGTGCAGAAGCATTGCCACCTGTGAAAATCCCGGTCCCTCCAGTTTGCTGGATGTGAATAGAGATGTTGCTGCCATATTTGTCACTCAGCAAGAAACCCCCGCTGGCATATACGCCTGTTAACCCTCTGTTCGCATTCACTGCAACTTGAAATTGTGATACCGTAGTTCCGTCAGGGAGATTTATAGTTGTACTCCCCAATGGACCCACGATTCGCAGCTGAACATCTCCTCCGGATGCAGAGATTGCAGTCATTGCGGTTGTGCTCCCTGCTATCGCTCGCGCCTGAGTCGCAAGTTGAGTGACACGTAGTCTAAAAGTTGTGGTTGATTGTACTGGATTAAGTCTGACAGAGAATGGATTGACCTGCAGTAGTCCATTTGATGGGACACCTGATACCGCAAAGCCTGCATTTCCATCCAATAAGGAGACTCCGTTGAATCTTGTCGTGGCGGCGATTCTATTAATAGCTGAGATGTTGCCATCTATGGACTCTTGAAGGGCCTCTTTTGCCGTTTGATCTGTCGCGTTTAGCGCATTCACTACTGTTGACCTGATTCTGGTTAGTATCTCAGATAATTCATTCAAGGCCGCTTCTGCAGTTTGAAGCATGTTTGTACTTGTCGAGGCGTTTTCTATTGACTTGCCGAGTTTTAGGATCTGACTATTGAGTCTGGAGCTAAGATTGACCATTACCGGGTCGTCACTTGTTCTGTTGAGCCGAAGTCCGGTTGATAAGCGTTCCGAGCTTTTGAGTCTTTCGTTTTCTGCAATGCTTAGATTTCTGAGCGCAGTCAATGTGGAAATTGACAAGGCCATAATAATTTAGGTATCTATACCAGTCAATTTTCTACTTGCCGAACATGTTGGCAATTTCACTTAGGTCTGTTTCAGCAGGTATTGACTGTGACGAGACAAGATTCTCGTTCTTTATCGCCATATAGATCTCTTTTCTGTATACGGGCACATACTGAGGTGCCCTTATCCCTATTTTTACTCTACCCCCTTTGACATCGACAACCATAATTTCGATCGCGTCACCGATCATTATGGTCTCGTCTACGTTTCTACTAAGAACTAACATATTCCCCTCCTTGAAAAAGATGTAAAAATTTCACTTACTACGTTTTTCAGCGTCTGTAAAGATTTTGTGTTTGGTTGAATAGCGGTTTTCTTCAAGAACTATTTGGGCTGCAAATTTGCTTTGTTTATTGATTATCAGAGGACCTTTTAGATTGGCGGTGGTATCCTCCTTTCGAGAGCCAAAAGTCAGAGTTACAAGGGTCTGCATATCCTCGGGGCGTTTCAAGTCGAGTTTTGTCTTGTCTTCTGCACGGAGAGTCAGCTGATAGTCTTTAAAGAAGAGTTTCGGGTCGCAGACTATAAAACCAATTGCGGGGTCATCACATGATTGAAACAGCCCTAGTGGTTTGAGATTCTCCAACTGAACAAGCGCATATTTTTTATATTGAGAAAATCCCAACATACCATCTGGAATGGTATAGATCTGAGAATCATCAACGGTAATTTCGTTAAATTTAAGAGTTTTAATTTTCACAGCGCATTTACGAAATTTAGTACTTGTTCAAATCCAGCCATTTCTTTGAACATCTTCCAATAATACATATCTCTACTTCAGTCAGAAAAGCAGGATTTATAAGAGATTAAAGATGTTAAGTTGCATGGCCCTGACGCTGGTTAATAGGGCAGATTGAAGCGTATTCATCTGAAGCTGGAATCTGCTTGCAACCTCAGCCATGTCAATATCTTTATCCTGCGATCGGAATTTCTCAAGATCAAGTTTTTCTCTGTCCAACCTATTTCTCACCAGCTCCAAAGTCTGAACTCTCAAACCTGCGATGGCTGAAGAGTCTAGCACCTTTCTTTGAGCAATATCTAGAATCCTCTTGGCTTCAGCAATAAGACTGCCATTTTCAGTTGACAGCCCATCGCGGAGTCTTATCAATGATGTAAAGATGCCCTCCACCTGAACACCTACGAAATTAAGCGAAGTCCCGCTTATTGTGGCGCCTGCGGTCTCGGCCTCTATTCCAAGATTTGTTGCGGCAAAACTCCCGCCAATATTAGTAATTCTGAATGTTCCAGCTCCTCCTGTTGTATCGTTGATTACGATAGAGTTTGTGGGGTTGAGCGTTGCTGTCAAGTTCGGCAGTGCATCTATTAACGCAACTAACTCGCGAACGTTGCGCGCTTTATCAGCATCTATTGTAATGGCTGTGCCATCTTTCAGGACAATTCTGATATCGTCACCGGGGACCGAACCAATACCTAGGCCGTTGTTAAGATCTGTTAATTTTGCGCGCGATGCTGTGTAAAGCAATCCGAGCTCGCTAGCAGTAGTCCCGCCATTTTCGCTGATGCTAAGTCTTGCACCGCTTAGTCTTGAAAAAACATCTATACCAGTTCCCTGGCTGTTAATAGTTGCCTTGACATATGCAGAAGAACCATTTATTGCATTCAGTACATCTTCTATTGTATTCGTTCCCGAAAAGACAGAAGAGCCTATGGTTGCAGTCAGGCTCCCTGAAGATGTCTGATTTGTTATGACAATTCCGCTAGTGCTAAGACCGACCCCTCCAAGGAGACTGGAGAGTGTGGTGTCTTTGGTCACGGCAGGATTGAGGTCTGTCCCGGTGAATGGCGAGGCGCTTCCCGTTGATGATGTTAGGATCCCGAGCGATTGGGCGGTCCTCCCTCCAAAAACTTCCTGCACAGTAATGTTTCCTCCACCTGCTCTTGTGAGTGTGATACCGGTTGTGGTGATAGACGCGGTTACACCTGTCACTGATGTCCTTTGATTTATGAGATCAACTGTGTCTGAAACGGTCTCTGCTATGCTGATATCAATAGTGGATGTTCCAGAGCCTGTGATTGAAAATTGACCCTTTGTAACACCCAAACCCCCATTCAATGCGCTAAGCCTAGTGCCCAATGTTAGGGCAGGGTTGAGGTCTATTGGAAGGTCTGATGTATTCTCGCCACGGATTCCATCAGAATATACGCCAAAGGATTCATTAGGCAATACATTTGCAGTCATGATTATGCCGTCTGAGATATTTGTCGTGAGCTGATCGTTTGTGCCGCCAAATGCCAGAAGATTTCCTACAAACGACATTGGCGAACTGGCAGTGCTTTGCCCTGCGAAGATAAATCTGCCTTCAAGTGTTGAATTTCCCAGATTTGCAGCCTGCCTAAGGAGCTCACTGACCTCTAATGCGGCTGTTTGTCTCTGGCTGTCCGAAAAGGGTGTCTGCAAATTCGACAGGATGATTTGATTTGCCCTCTCTACAATATCCTTGAGACCTGTAAGGACTGTGTCTGAAAAGTTCAAATTTGTTGTGGCGCGATCGATATTCTGTGTATACTGGCTATTTTTCCTAAGCAGGTTTTCCACATCCAAAACGCGTCGAGTAGCGATTGGGTCAATCGATGGCCTTACGAGTCTTACGCCGCTAGATAGCTGTTGCTGCGTAAGTGCAATGTCATCCTGCAATCTTTGTATGTTCGCTAAAATAATATCACGTGATAATGTACTGCCTGTACGGCCAAAAGCAGAATTCGAAAAATTCAGGATTGGATTTACCATTATACGCTA
Source organism: Planctomycetaceae bacterium (assembly GCA_005239585.1). The sequence continues at coordinate 2,379 of SBBU01000135.1, read as the reverse complement.
CCTAAAAGTATCCGCAACACTTCGTCAACGGCAGTGATCATTCTTGCAGAGGCCTGGAATGCACGTTGGAAGGTTATCATGTTGATTGCCTCTTCTTCAAGGTTTACTCCTGAGACCCTTTGTCGCTGATTGCTTAGCTGTTCGTTGATGAGCTTTTGATTCTCAAATCTGTCATTTGTCTGTGATTTGAGTACAGCGGCAGTGCCGACAATTCTTTGATAAAAGTCCTCAAAGCTGGAATCCCCTTTGACAAGACGCTGGCTCCTGAGGTTTATCATGCGCAGGAGATTAGAATTGTCGCCGGGGTTGTTGCTTGATGCTGCGGAGAGTAAATTCGGATCGCTGGCAAGGATCTGGTTTACAGCCATGTTAGTTGAGCGTGTCCCGTTGAAAAATGTGTTAAGACCCATCGCTGCAAGAAATCCGCTCGAATCCTCTGCAAAGCTAAAGGTTATCGTATTCGTTGAAGACTGAATCCTGAGCCGGTTATCGGATGTTAAAGAGGCTGTAATTGTCCCCGGGAGAAAAGTATTTATCTGTGTTACAATATCGTTTAGAGTTGTATCAGTAATCGTTGGCCCTGCACCCAGAGATTTATCAAGATCTATAATGACGTTAAAGGTGTCCTGAGTCCCGGTTGTCTCGTTTGTAACGACTAGTTTAAAGCTTCCATTTGTAACTGGATATTCAAGCGATGATATGTGGTATCTATCACCGATCGCATGGGGCTTTGAGAGATTTCTATCAAGTGTGATTGTCCCTGTAGATGAGTCAAATGCTGTTATGGTTCTTCTCTCAAGTTGATTCTGACCTGACAAAAAGAGTATCTGTTGGCCTGCCAAGTTAGGGAATCCGATTAGACTGGAATCAACAACAGTGTTTGATGCACCAAGAGAGGTTATGCTTCCATTTACTGTGAGCGCTGAATTATTGCTGCTCATAGAGCCTGAGCTTATAAGATCTGTGAATCTCTTGAGTCCCTGTCCGGTTGATTGTACCTTGTTAATTTCATTCATAAATGACCATGAGAGGACATCTATATCACGCTGAAAATCTTTTAATGTTGTATCACGTGAATCTATCAGGCCCTTTAGTTTGCCTTCTTTAATGTCAAACAAGCCGGGAGTGTTTGCGAATACAGGGGATGAGATTAGTGTCGAGTCATCAGTGGTTGTAAGAGTCGTAATATCAAACGACTGGCCGCCAAATACTATAAAGCTAGAGCCTGCAAGGACATTTAATTCCCCGTTTGGGGCCTCTACAGTCCTGACCTTAACAAGCTCTGATAATTGCTTGACAAGCAATTCTCTCCTATCTCTGAGGTCATTTGCAGTACCGCTGTCGTTTCCTGCATTTTCAAGGCTTGCGATCTCCCTATTAAGTGCGGCTATTTCATCTGTTAGTCTGTTTACTTCATCAACTGAGACTACAACTTCATCGTTAAGTGCCTCTCTGGCCTCTCTGATCCTAGTCCCGATAAAATTGAATGTATCGGCAAGCTGTTTTCCTGTCTCAATAACCATGGATCTAGCTGAAAAATCTGATGGATTATTGGCAAGCATTTCAAGGCTCCCAAAGAATTTAGAAAAAGTAGATGATAAATCTCCATCTTCCAAGGCCGCGAGGATAGATTCTAATCTGTCTAAAGCACGGTTTTTGACATTCAAATTACCGAGTGAACTGAGCGAGTCGCGGAGGCGAGTCTCAAGGGTATCATCTATAATTCTCTGGATACGCTTTAGCCTAACGCCTGTACCTATCTGGAAGAAAACGAAATCGTTGGGTCTTCCCGTCTGAAGTTCAACTCGTTGACGTGAAAAGCCCGGCGTATTAGCATTGGAAACATTGTGTGCTGTTGTCTGTAGCGATGCGGTCTGCGCCTGAAGGCTTGATACTGCAGTTGTAAGGGCTGTAAAGAGCGTCATTAAATAACCTGATCAATAATAAGTTTTGGGGCTGATTTTCTTGGATCTATTCCATAACGGGAATAAGCGACATTGTCAGATACTGAGGAGCAAATAGTGTCAAAGAAATCTGTCGAGGTTGTGAGATATGTTTCTGTGAGCGCTTTATTTCTGGTTAGAACCTTATTTACCTCTGTCATGGTTGATCGAAGTGTCTTGCAAAGTTCAAGTAGTTGAGATTTGATTGGATCTTGTAATCTTGATGCAAAAGTGGTCACGCTCAGTTCGCTTGTGTTGAGTTTTCTGGCCTCTTCCTCAAGAAGTTGCAATCTTGCTCTTATAGTCTGGGCAAGAGCGGAGAGCACATACTGCTCCTTGCGTGTTAGAATATCAATTTCACCAAAATTAAGATCAACAAGGGACTTGGTTTTGGTGTTGCAAATCGCGAGAAATTCATTTTCAAGTCTGATTTCCT